>PMEC01000188.1:0-19823 GCA_003155705.1 Bacteroidales bacterium | reverse complement strand
CCGAAATGTTCTTCATGGCTGACTCTGTATTTTTTAGGTATGTTGATTTTCAAAGTTTTATCATTTACCTTTTCAATGGCTAAACTATCATAAGGAAGTGCTCCAAGAACAGCTTTTAATTTTGCGTTGAACTGATCCATTGAGATTCCTTTCAGATTATCAACNNTATCGCCGGCTCCTTCCGGTGCCTGGTAATTCCATTCAACAGTTACCTTTGCCCAGGTACCTTTGATCTGGTAAACCATCTCACCATTCGCAAATACATTCAGCTTACCATCCTTAACATCTTTTGAAAGGAATGCAGGAAAATCATCGAAACCTGTCACTCCCTTAAAATCTGCTTTGGAAAGAACAGTTTGCCATCTTCTTGCTGCAATAATATTAACATCTTCCTTCTTCAGAATCTGTTCCGGAAAACATTCCCACTGAACCAGGTCCACAAGATGAGTGGCCACATCAGCAATACCATCGCCCTGCTGATCAACATCAAAGAACCATACCGGACGCAGAACAGGAGTACCTGAAACTATCTTTGAAAAATTGTGCACGCTTGCCATGGTAACTGCCGGTACTTTTTCCGTTCCGGTCTGAAGCTTGCCAAAAATCTCCTCCTTCTGTGACAACATCTTCTGTAAAATTGTAGCTATTTCAAATCGCTCAGTCATAATATCATACAGTACAATTCCCTTTTCAGCTGCAACACGGAATGCATCCTCCAGTTTTGGGAAATCCTCCGGGAATATAACCATCGGCTTGTCAGCAAGAACATTAAGTCCTGCATCAATTGATTTTGTAATATACTCTGCTTTTTTCTTGTTATTTCCTGACAGAACCACGACATTACCTGGTTTGTCAGCAAGCATTTTTTCGAAATAATCAGCCCCTTTATAGACAATCTCATTCCACTTTGTCGGATCAGTTGCCCTTTTGTTGTAGGCATTAATCCTGTCGAGATGTTGCTGGACATCAGGACCTTCCGGAGCATAAACGTAGACATCAGATGAAATCTGCGGATAGGCTGATTTCTGCACAAGCGAAGCATGAAAATGGCCAGGGTCAACTGTTATTAATTTAACCATTTGCTGATTATCTTTTGTTTCTTTCGGTTTGGTTACCGTTTTATTCTGACCACAGGAAATCAGGACCAAAACCAAGCTAAGAATAATTAAACTGAGGTTCTTCATTATATTGAAAATTAAATTAAATGATTATCAGGAATCAATATCAAAAAACTTGAAATATTTTGTAAATGCATGAACTCAACCCCCCTGACCCCGTTGACTTCGTCGATCCCGCAAGCGGGATTCTCTTGCAAGCAAAAGAAGGGGGAGTGAAGATTTATAGCCCCTCTTTGCAAAGCAGAGAGGGGTTGGGGTGAGTTTATGAGATCAAAATGAGGAAATAAAGGCACTTCTTTTCACTTTTTCGTGATGTTTACAACCGGAGGATATGCAAAATCTGTCCAAATCTTTTCAGAAACTGCCGGATCGACTTTGCCGTCGTAAACAAGCATTCTGTATTTCTGTGTATAAACTATACCGGGGTTTAGCACCCAGTTGTGATACCTGATTGGAGTGAACTGAAAATAGACATCTCCGCGGCCATTCTGATTTATGGGCCAGATGCGCATTGGTTCCGGATACTCCCTGTTTGATGGGTGTGAGAAGAAAACAATCCCGGATGTTCCTTTATCTTTAAACTCACCACCGACATCGGTCCATCTTGATTTTGTTCCGTCGGCATCGATTCGTTTTTTGCCCTCTGAAGTGTTCACCCAGCTGTTATCTTTATTCCATTCAGCTGTTGCCCTGTATCCTATTCCACCGCCATATCTGTAAGCTTCCATGATAATTGTTGAATCACCTGCAACAGAAAGTAACGAAGTGAAATCGACAAGCCATGCTTTTACACCGGCTATTGGTTCGACATTCCAGGCTCTGATATCCCATATTTCATTTAATGCAAGTTCATTGTGGTTTTTACCCTGAAAATCGATATGTTCCTGACGTACATTAAACCCTCCGAAAACCGGACCATCTGTTGTTGAATTAATTCCTGCAAATTTAACAGTGCCCTCGTGGAGNNAGGATATTTCCAGAGGGAGAGAACATCGGATGAATGAATCCATTTCTTTTATACATTGTATCAATACCAGCAGGCGGATAACGAAGTGCAATCTGATAATCGAGAATTTTAGTCTGATCTTTTTTCAGCTCGATCATTTTGGAGCTGACTACTGCTGTGACAGACTTTTTATAGTTTATAAATGTATTTCTGTAAAGAACATAATCGCGCTTTGCCCCTACTGCTGTAGTTCCGTTCAGGATCCACCACAACCTTGAATTATATCCTGGTTCAATCTGGCAGGGTACCTCAACCTGTTTACCGTTTACGAGTTCAAACAGTTGAACGGAAAGGCTGTCATTTACAATTATGCCGGCCAGGTCAAGACTCACCGGAGTATTTATTCTCTGATATTTACCCGCCTCAACATAAAAACGCAGAACTTCAGTTTTCTGAGAAACAGAAGTGATTGTCGAAACCACAAAAACTGCCAGAATCAGAATTGATTTTTTCATTCGAAAATAAATTAGTTATGTTATTGTAAATTAAATCGTTTCGAATGGAACCCTCAAAAATTTTCATATCCTTTTGTGAATTTTAATGCATGAGGGTTTCATCTTGAATTATTTTGAATTATTTTTTACCGTCTCTATAAATGCACTTATATTTTCACTTTTTACATCCGGTGGTATTCCGCCTCCGCATGACCAGATTATATTTGAGTGGTCTTTAATCTCGCCCATTGCATCGATTACAGCTTCTTTAACCTGCTGTGGTGTACCTGCTGCCAGAACATCCCTCGGCGGGATATTTCCAACCAGAATAGCTTCAGGACCGGAAAGATCCCTAATATCTGTCATTGTATGTTCAAAAGAAAAATTGAACATATTGATGCCCATTTCTTTAAGGAACCTGGCTGTTATCAGCCCCTGAGCATCATTATGAAGGAACTTCGCCTTTGCATCTATAGAACTGAATATTTTTTTGAATGAAGGGATCACAAACTGCCTGAATTCCTCCTCACCAACAAAACCAATGATGTCGTCAAGAACGAAAATACCCTCTATTGAGGGGAAACACTCTTTCTGATAAGCTATCCAGTCACAGATGAAAACTGTTATTTTATCCAGAAGTTGCTGAGCTTCTTCAGGATTCATAGCAAGACTCATCATGAATTCGGTTGTGCCCATGAGAAAGCTTGCAATATTCAACGGGCCTCGTGAAATGGCAAACCGGATCTGATGATTATTCCTTTTTATCTCATCTTCGCCTGCTTTTAAACGGTCGATGACAAAAGGTAATAAACCGTCAGTTTTTACATTCGGAGAAGGCATGCTGCTAATATCCTCAATGCTGTGCAGAGTTTTTTCCGCATGTGGCAGACTTTTTTCAAGCCATATCATTCTTGCGCCAAAGGCAGAAGGTTCGGTACACATTCCGTACTCTGACCAGAAGCCAGGCAGGAACCAGGTATCCGGAAACATGTTGATAGCTTTCAGGTTTGCTTTGATCCAATGTTCACCGGAAGCATAATATTCGATATTGGAGATACCGTACCATCCGGGTATCCAGGGGCTGTCAATGATAAAACCTGTTGGCTGATAACTGAGTTTTTTGCCATTAATCATCGCCGTCAGATCTTCCCACGATTTGTTATTCATTTATAATAAATTAAGTTGCCAAATCAAAATTGATATAACAGCAATAAAATTGATAATTTATTTTAAGAGAAAAAAATAAATCTACAGTTTCAAAGACTCCGTTCTGTATGAATCAATCGGAGCACAGGTACAAACCAGGTTCCTGTCGCCATAACCCTCATCGATACGACCGACTGAAGGCCAGAACTTATTCTCAACCACCCATTTAAGCGGGAATGCTGCTTTCTGCCTATCGTACTTATGATTCCATTCATTGGCTGAAATAACTTTTAAAGTATGCGGTGCATTATGGAGAACGTTATCATCCTTATCTGCTTTCCCCTCTTTTATCTCCTGAATCTCATTCCAGACAGACTTAAGAGCATCAATAAATTTATCAAGTTCCTGAAGCGACTCGGATTCTGTGGGCTCTACCATGAGTGTGCCATGGACGGGAAATGAAAGAGTCGGAGCATGAAATCCATAGTCCATGAGTCTCTTTGCTATATCTGATTCAGAAATACCGGCTTCCATTTTAAAATTGCGACAGTCAAGGATCATCTCATGAGCCACATTTCCATTAACACCTGTATAAAGCGTATTGAACCAGCCTTTCAGGGAAGCTGCAATATAGTTTGCATTAAGTATTGCATATTTTGTTGCAAGAGTGAGGCCGTCCGGACCCATCATCATAACATAAGCGTGAGAAATCGTAAGTATATGTCCGCTTCCAAATGGTGCACCTGAGACTGCTGTTGTTCCATGGCTGCCTCCGGTCTTAACCACGGGATGCGAAGGCAGGAACTCTGCCAGTTTTTCATTTACAAGGATCGGCCCCATACCAGGACCACCACCTCCATGAGGTATTGCAAATGTTTTATGAAGATTAAGGTGACAAACATCGGCGCCGATATGTCCTGGGTTTGTGAGTCCGACCTGTGCATTCATATTGGCACCATCCATATAAACGAGCCCGCCATTGGCATGAATAATATTGCTCATTTCTGTAACTGCTGCTTCAAACACACCATGAGTTGATGGATAAGTTATCATGAAACCAGCAAGGTTATCCTTATGCTCTTCTGCTTTCTTCCTCAGATCCTCGACATTAATATTTCCGTTTTCATCACACTCAATGACAACTACTTGCATCCCGGCCATTACCGCGCTGGCAGGATTGGTTCCGTGAGCTGAAGAGGGAATTAGCACAATGTTACGGTGATTATCTCCTTTATGTAAATGATATTCCCTTATCACCATCAATCCGGCATATTCCCCAGCAGCTCCTGAGTTTGGCTGAAAAGATATTGCTGAAAAACCGGTGATTTCTTTAAGCGCTTCACCAAGTTCATCCATGAGCTGGTAGTAACCCTGAGCCTGGTCAGCCGGAACAAACGGATGAATATTTCCAAATTCCGGCCAGCTCATAGCGAACATTGAAGTAGCCGGGTTAAGCTTCATTGTACAGGAACCCAGAGATATCATGCAATGTGTGAGGGAGAAATCTTTCCTCTCCAGCATTTTGATATATCTCATCATCTCCGTTTCACTGTGATAATCGTTAAAACATGCTTCCTCCAGGAAGGAAGATTTTCTGATGAGTTTTTCATCAATGCATTTGCAATCACAATAGGATTTTATATCCTGATTCTTTTCCCCGGCAGCTTTTGCAAAAACCCCGGCGATTGCTGATAACTCTTTAAAAGTCGTTATCTCATCCGTTGAAATAGAAACAAGATTTTCATCCGGATACCAGAAATTCATTTCAGCAGCAAGGGCAAGTTTTTCAATATCTTTTGATGAAATCCCGTTTGGCAGTTCAACTGTTATGGTATCAAAGAACTGATTATTAATCTGCTTATAACCAAGATCTTTTAAAGCACAGTTTAGTGTACAGGCTGATTTATGGATATGGTCAGCAATTGATTTTAGTCCTTCGGGACCATGATACTGAGTGTACATTCCCGACATTGTAGCAAGCAGCGCCTGGGCAGTACAGATATTCGAGGTAGCCCTTTCGCGTTTAATATGCTGTTCTCTTGTCTGAAGCGACATTCTCAGTGCCTGGTTGCCCTGTGCATCGATTGATACTCCGATAATACGACCGGGCATGCTCCTTTTCAATTCATCTTTTGTGGCGAAGTATCCGGCATGAGGACCCCCAAAACTCATTGGCAAACCCATTCTCTGGCTAGAACCTACAACTATGTCAGCGCCCCATTCACCAGGAGATGTGAGGATTGCGAGACTCATCAGATCGGCTGCAACACCTACCAGCATACCAGATGCATGAGCCACATCTGTAAATGATTTGTAGTCTCTAATCTGACCTGAGGCAGCCGGATACTGAACAATGGCCCCGAAAAAAGATTCATTAAAAACTGCCCCTGTGTATCTTCCTGAAACCAGTTCAATCCCCAGAGGAGCCGATCTCGTCTCAAGAACGTCCAGCGTTTGAAGGAAAATATCATCATCAACAAAGAACTTATTGGCTCCTGCTTTAACAGCAGCTCTCGATCTCGCATTGAACATCATTATCATTGCCTCTGCTGCTGCAGTCGATTCGTCAAGAAGCGAGGCATTTGCAATCTCCATTCCGGTAAGCTCAATAACCATAGTCTGAAAATTGAGAAGAGCTTCAAGCCTTCCCTGTGAGATCTCAGCCTGGTATGGAGTATATGATGTATACCAAGAAGGGTTCTCCAGAACATTGCGGACAATAACAGACAATGGGGCCACGCCATAATAGCCCTGACCAATAAATGAACGGTACATTTTATTCTTTGAGCCTATCGATCTGATATGGTTAAGGTATTCGAATTCACTCATTGCTGCCGGAAGCCGTAAAGGTTTTTCCAGGCGCAGATGAAAAGGAACAGTTTTATCAATTAATTGGTTGAGAGAACCTACGCCAATCGTCTTTAACATCTTTGGTAATTCATTATCTCTCGGTCCGTTATGACGGTTCACAAATTTATCTAAAGCCATATAATGAGTAAGTTTGTTTTAAAAATAAATTAACCAGAATCAGGTTTCTTAAAAGATACAAATGTAATTGATTAAAGCATTAAAAAGATATGCTTTATGTCAGGTATTGGTTGGTATTAATCTCCCTTTCAATCGTAGTTTCCGGGCCATGTCCGGAATAGACAATAGTTTGCCCGGGTAGTGTAAGCAATTTATTTCTGATGCTTTTCAGGAGTGTATCAAAATTGCCGCCAGGCAGGTCCGTCCTTCCTATGCTGCCTGCAAAAAGAGCATCACCCGTGAACACGCAAACATCAGGCTGACTGTAAAAAGCCATACTTCCGGCAGTATGTCCCGGAACATGAAGCGCAAGAAGTGTAGTATCTCCAAAAACCATCTTTTGCTGATTAGAAATAAAACCTGCCGGTTCAGGCGGCGGACCCATCTCTAAACCGAATAACAGGGCATGATTAACAGCATTCTTCCTGTTGGGTTCTTCAAGTTCATTTGACCAGGGACTCAACTTGTACTTTTCATAGAAAAACCTGTTTCCAAAGATATGATCGAGGTGGCAATGTGTGTTAAGCAACAAAACAGGATTAAGATTCTTAGATTCAATCAGATCAACCAAAGCGCTGAACTCATTCCTGTCATAGCAGCCACAATCGATAATTGCACAGTCTCCTGATTGATCTGCAAGAACATAAGTATTGACCTGGATAGGTGAAAAAACTAGTTTAAATACTTTCATTATCAATGATTTATTCGTTTACGATACCCTTTAGCATAGGGACAAAAACAAAAGTACCATGAGATGAATATTCAAATGAATCCTGGCCTGTACGTGTAACAACTGTCATAACCTGGAAATCAGATTTTCCCAATGGAACAACCAGTCTGCCACCCGTTTTAAGCTGCTGAAGAAGTGTATCAGGCACTTCAGGAGCAGCTGCTGTAATAAGTATGCCATCATAAGGTCCATATTGTTCTTTCCCTTCATACCCGTCGCCATAGAAGAAATCTGCTGAGTAGCCTAGAGACGTAAGTGTTCTTTGTGCCTTGATGTACAAGTCCCTGAATCGTTCGATAGTATAGACTTTTACACCCATTTCTGCCAGAATGGCTGCCTGATATCCCGAGCCTGTACCGACCTCAAGTACTTTATCTCTTTTCTTTACCCGTAGAAGAGAAGTCTGGACAGCAACAGTATATGGTTGTGATATAGTCTGACCCGATGTTATCGGAAATGCTTTATCAACATATGCATGATTAAGAAATGCAGGATCCATAAAAATATGTCGCGGAACAGCATTTATTGCCCTCAATACTTCCTCGTCACTTATCCCTTTTTTTCTCAGTTCATCTACCAGTTTCTTCCTCTTACCCTTTGCTTCAAATGAATCTGTCATCTCTTCCCTGCGATTTTTAATCCTGACAACAAAAATATAAAAATAGTTTTTGTGAGGCAGAACGGTTTAGTATTATTATCTTAGATATGGGAAGTTTTAATTAGATTGCGGATTTCGGTCCCGATAGTTCCCGATAGCTCCCGATAGCTATCGGGACGGGAGCGGATTTTAAGGAATGAAACGATGTGGTTAACCTAATTAACAAAGAATAAACTTGATACAACCTTAGTTAAATATGAAATTCCGCAGGCTATCTATAATATATGCATTATGTGATTTTCTGGCTTCAGCATCTGCCTGGACCCTCTTTTTCCTTTTACATTTCAATTTTGATTTATCACGTTTATCAGAAACCTTTATAAAAGCAGAATATATCAGAGGGCTGATCATTATTCCTGTCGCCTGGGTTTTTCTTTTTATGCTGACGGGCTTCTATGTTGTATCACTCAAGAGATCAAGACTTGTCGAATTGGTTTATTCATTGTCAGTAACAGTTCCTGGAGTAATTGTTCAATTTTTTATTTTCCTTTTTCTTGGATTCATCACCGACAACTCTTTATATCTATATTTTCTTGAAGCGCTTTTCATCTTTCAATTCCTCCTGACATATATACCAAGGGTGATAATTACCAGTTCAACTGCCATAAAAGTCCACAAGGGTCTTATTGGCATTAACACTCTGATTGTAGGTTCGAATGGGAAAGCCTTTGAAGTCTTTGACAGGATAAAGAATGAAAAGATAAGTGGAGGAAATTTCCTTATCGGTTATGTCAGCATAACAGATGGAGGGAATGGATTGCTTAAGGATTGTCTTCCTTATCTGGGACAAACTGAGGATCTCCCCGGAATCATTTCAGATTATAAAGTTGAAGAGGTGATCCTTGCTATTGAAGGGAATGAATTTGATACTATTGAAAAAATCATTGGGCTACTCGAATTCAGAGATGTCACGATTAAAGCTATTCCTTCACTTAAAGATATTCTTACCGGAAGAGTCAGACATACTGCAATTTTCGGGACACCGATGCTCGAAATATCTAATCTGCGGATGCCGGTCTGGCAGGCAAATATTAAACAATTGATGGACTATATTCTGGCAGCTGTTTGTCTGATTTTGATGAGTCCAATAATGCTATTGCTTGCAATTCTTATCCGTATTTCAGGCAAAGGGGCCATAATCTTTTCACAGGAGCGTATCGGGAAGAACGGAAAACCATTTACTATCTTCAAATTCAGATCTATGCAAGCCAATGCAGAACACTATGAACCCTTGCTTTCCAGCAAAAGTGATAGCAGGATCACAGCAATCGGGAAGTTCATGAGAAAACACCGGTTCGATGAGATTCCAAATCTTGTTAATGTTTTAAAGGGAGAAATGTCTCTCGTGGGTCCAAGGCCGGAAAGACAGTACTTTATAAATCAGATTGTAAAAAAAGCCCCGCATTACAGAAGGCTTCATAAAGTAAAACCAGGAATTACATCATGGGGACAGGTAAAATACGGATATGCCTCTGATGTTGATTCTATGATAGAGAGGCTTGAGTATGACCTGCTTTACCTGGAGAATATGTCGCTTTCGATTGATCTGAAAATAATTATTTATACCATTATCATTATAATTAAGGGGAAAGGAGTCTAGGGAGATGGTGCTGCATAGACCTTATCTGTTGTAAAAGTTGCAGAATGAATAGCTGCCGACTTTTGTCCTTGTTTGGGGTTAATGGCAAAAACAACTAATTTTGAGCCAATTTAGGCCTTTTACTTATGGTAAACCTCTTAAAGGGAAAAAATCATTTTTTTTCAGAGAGTCAGTTAAATCATCTGAAAACAGTCAAAATTATATTGGCATTATCAATTCTGACGGTATTCGATTTTATGTATACTCCAATAGCCTATGCCGATGGAAAAACCAATGTCTTCAGTTTCGACTACTATTCACAAGCAAATGGTTTGCCGAATAACCAGATACAATGTATATTTCAGGATAGAAAAGGATGGATATGGCTTGGCACAAGTCAGGGTTTGAGTAGATTTGACGGTTACCATTTTGTAAATTTTACCCATAATCCTGAAGATAGCAGCAGCTTATCAGGAAGCCTTGTAAGGGTCATATTTGAGGACAGCAAAGGAAACCTGTTGGTGGGAACAGAAAATGGCGGACTAAATGTTTTTGACCGTGAAAAAGAACGGTTCCTTCACCCTTATAAGAATCACCCCGAATTTAAGTCTAAAGAAGTCTCTGTCAACACGATAAATGAGGATCATGATGGAAACCTATATATAGGAACAGATAGAAACCTCCTGAAGGTTGACAATCGTGGACAACTTAAAAAGGTTATTCCTCTTACTGGCAATCAGAAAATTAGTTTTCCCGGGAGCTTTATCCGTGCAATTCAGTTCGACAACTCCGGTACTATATGGCTCGGCACATCTGATGGCGTTTTCCTCTATCATCCTGATTCAAATACTATTGAAGCAATTCCAATTCCAGTATCTAATGAACAGTCCAGGGAAGTATTTGAGATATTTAAGGATGATGATGGACTACTGTGGATTGGGACTTATTCTAATGGGTTAATTATTATAGATCCGGCCACAAAATCATTTCAGCATTTAAGGCTTGATCCATATTATGAACGGACTGAAACGATAAGGGCTATCTCGAAAGGTATTTTTGGGGATTACTGGATCGGCACACGCGGAGGTCTCTATGTTTATTCAAAAACCAGAGGTGTTACAGGATTTTTCAAACACGATAATAGAGACAACAGAAGCCTTGCCAACAATTCAGTTCTCGATATCTTTCACGATGCACATGGAGAAACCTGGATCGGAACCAGAGGTGGACTTAATTTACTTGCAAAAAGTAAGCAGGTATTTCTTAATTTCAGCGCCTTGCCAAATGATGACCATTATCTAAACAGTAATATTATTTATGCCTTCTGGATAGATGAAAGAAACCGGATCTGGGTGGGTACTGAAGATGGAGGAATAAATATTTATGATCCCGAAAAAGGAAAATTTGAGTATTTGATGGCAAAGGATAAAAACACAAATTCCATATCACAAAATTGTATCAAAGCTTTTCTGGATGACAGAAAAGGCAATCTGTGGATCGGAACATTCTGGGGCGGGATTGATGTTCTGAATCTGAAGACAGGAAAGATTATACATTATCTCCATTCACCTGATAAACCACAGAGCCTTTCTGATAACAGGGTATGGGCCCTTTGTCTTGATGATGACGATGGAATATGGGTTGGTACTTCAGTGGGTATTGACCGGTTTGACCCTGAAACAAGATCATTCAAACATTTCCCGAAACTTGCACAGAACAGCCAGGTTAACTGGATCAGTACTGATTCTGATAAAAACCTCTGGCTCGGTACACTTGATGAGATTATAATATATGATCCTGAAAATGAGAACATAATCAGATATAGCGAACATTCAAGATCATTTCTTGAAGACTCTGAATACAGGTACTGGATAGCAACAATGGATAAAGGAATAGCTCTTTACTCTAAATCAAAAGGAGCTATTAAGTACTTCGGTGAACACGATGGTTTGTCGAACAATCAGGCGCTGTGCATTCTTGAGGATAATAATCATAGTTTGTGGATCAGCACTTCCAACGGGTTGTCAAAATTTGACACAGAGAAGAAACAGTTCAGAAATTTTACAAGCAGAGATGGATTAAGAAATGACCAGTTCACCTACGGCGCAGCATATAAAGCTGATAACGGTGAACTACTTTTTGGAGGGATTGCAGGATTTAATATGTTTAATCCACAAAACATACTGACTGAAGACATCCATGTACCTTTAGTCTTTACCGAGTTCAGGATATTTAATAAGCCAGTTGCAATTGGAGATGATAAGGATGCAGTACTTAAAAAAAGCATTTCAGAAACATCTCACCTGATTTTGAAAAATGATCAAAAGGTTTTTACCCTGGAATTTACCGCATTGGATTTTGTAACTAACACCGGGAACCTCTATTCATACTACCTTGAAGGATTTGATAAGAGATGGAATGAGCCGAGCACCTTGCGAACTGCAACATATACAAACTTGTATCCAGGTGACTACGTCTTAAAAATAAAAAGAGTTCTTCCGGGAAATGCTTCTGCTCAGGAAGAACTTATGCTCAATATCACTATCCTTCCTCCCTTCTGGATGACCTGGTGGTTCCGTGCTCTTATGATTCTGGTGATTATCATTATGGTTTATTTTCTTTTCAGGTTTGTTGTCAATCGTGAAAAGATCAAGAATGAACTCATTTTTGAAAGGACAAAGGCGAGAAACCTTCATGAACTTGACATGCTTAAGTTACGGCTTTTCACAAATATCTCCCATGAAATAAGAACACCACTTACACTCATCCTGGGCCCCCTTGAAAAACTGATCTCTAAAAGAGTCCCTGAAGAGGAAATACCTTCGCATCTGGCTTTGGTTTATCGTAATACAAAACAGCTTGACAGGCTGATAAACCAGCTGCTCGATTTCCGCAAACTGGAATCGGGAAACCTTAAGCTTGAACTTATGCAGGATGATATGGTAAGGCTGGTATCAGTGGTGGTTCAGTCTTTTCAGGAATTAGCGAAAGAAAAACAAATCACTTTAGAGTTCCATACACTTAAAAAGAAGCTTGCTGCAATATTTGATCCGTACAAAGTTGAGACTATAATAAATAATCTCATTTCAAATGCTTTAAAATACACCGGGGAGGGAGGGATAATTTCCGTTCACCTTTCCCTTGTTTTTGCTCCTGATGATGAAGACTCTCTTAACAATCAACCAGAGAAACAATATATCGAAATTTCAGTGAAGGATACCGGGAAAGGGATTTCAGAGATTAATATCGACAAAATATTCACTCGTTTCTTCAGGGTCGATACAAAGAATGAAAGTTCCGGAACCGGTATTGGTCTGGCTCTTGTAAAAGAGCTGGTAAAGCTGCACAAAGGAAATATTACTGTTCTCAGCAAACCAGGCAAAGGATCAAAATTCACCTTGCACCTGCCTTATGAGACAGAAATCTCCGGAGAGGTCTCTGCGGCTAGTGAAAAAATCTTACCTGAAAGTTCAGACGAAACAGATATTAGCAATCAAACTTCTGAGCTGGCTGAAGAATCAAATGCTCAGATAATGCTTATTGTGGAAGATAATCCCGATGTAAGGTATTTTATCCGAAGTAATTTTGATTCAGTTTATAAAATTTATGAAGCAAAAAACGGACAGGAAGGATGGGATCTGGCAATAAAAATCATCCCCGATGTGATTATCAGTGATATTTTAATGCCTGATGTTGACGGTTATGAGTTCTGCAAACGAATAAAGAAAGATGAACGGACCTCCCACATACCTGTACTATTACTAACTGCGCTCCATTCAAAGGAGCATGAGATCGAAGGATTATCATGCGGTGCAGATGATTATATTACCAAACCATTTGATATATCGATACTTCAGACCAAGGTTGAAAATATACTTCAGGCACGAAGGTCGCTAAAAGAAAAATATACCACTGAAATGATTCTGAAGCCTTCAAACGTTGTTATCTCATCGCCTGATGAACGTTTTCTCAGGAAGGCTATTGAGGTTGTTGAAAAAAACATCTCTAATGCTGATCTTGATATTGAGCATTTTGCCACTGAAATGAGTGTGAGCAGGATGCAGCTATACCGTAAGTTTAATGCACTGACCAATATGACTGTCAAGGAGTTTGTCAGGAGCATCAGACTTAAAAGAGCAGCACAGCTTCTTCTCGAGAAGAAAATGAACATAACTGAAATAGCTTACGCAGTCGGATTTAAAGATCTTTCACATTTCAGAAAATGTTTTCACCATGAATTCGGGATGAGTGCCTCAGAATATATTACCCAGCATTATATATTCTCAAAAATCTGAGTTTATTCACTTATTCACATATTCTTCAATAAATCAGTGAGTTTTATTGTCTTTCTGTTAATCAATCACTTTTTTTGAGAAAAATTCACCCGCTATTTGGGAATATAATCCCCCTTAGGGAAACGAGCCATCTTACTTTGGGAAGAATCATTCTCTTTGTTCAGCCTATTAATAATAATTTGCAATAGGTTAGTAAAAAGAACACAAATACTTCATTCCGAAACCTGAAGCTATTTTTAAGAAATCTGTAAAATGAATCTTTTCGCAGAGGGTAAGATTGAGGTTAGGGTTTCCTTCTGATGCAACCCGGGAAAATAATTCCCGGGTTCTTCAGAGGGTTTATAAACTGAGACTTAATGCATGAAAGCTGAAAATTTTAGACTCAGTCGACAAATAAAGTAGTCATTAATAGATGAAGTCTTAAAATGTATATCAAAGTGTTTTTAAATAAAATGACATTGATCCTGGCTATCATTTTTACTTCGTGCAAAGTGAGCACCAGTCCATCTCCTGCAATTATTGATCAGGTACAGGGATTCAATATGCCGGTTGTTAAAGAGCCTGTCATCCCTGATAACACAGCCTATATCACAGATTTTGGTGCTGTTAACGATGGTCAGACCCTCAATACCAAAGCCATTGCCGATGCTATTAACAATGTTTCCAAAAAAGGCGGAGGTAAAGTAGTTATTCCAAGAGGGATCTGGCTTACCGGTCCTATTATACTAAAGAGCAACATTGACCTTTACGCTGAAGAAGGAGCTCTTGTGATTTTCAGTTCTGATAAAACGCTTTATCCATTGCTTGAAGGAGATTTTGAAGGGCAAAACACACTGAGATGCACCTCCCCGATTTCAGGAAGAAATCTTGAAAACATTGCATTTACAGGAAAGGGTGTATACGACGGAACAGGAGAAGTATGGAGACCTGTAAAGAAAGAAAAACTCACTGAATTGCAGTGGAAAACGCTTGTAAAATCAGGAGGTGTTTTAAGTGAAGATAGTAAGATCTGGTATCCGTCACCATCTTGTCTGGAAGGACAGAAAATCAGCGAGATGAATGTTCCTGCGCAATTGAGCAAAATCGGGGATTATGAAAAAATCAAGGATTTTCTTCGCCCTGTCATGGTGAGCCTGGTCAATTGCAAAAAGATACTCTTTGACGGACCGGTCTTTCAGAATTCTCCTGCCTGGTGCCTGCACCCTCTTATGTGTGAAGATCTTACCATCAGGAATATTACTGTTAAGAACCCATGGTACTCACAGAATGGTGATGGACTTGATATAGAATCATGCAGGAATACTGTTGTTTATAACTGTAATTTTGATGTTGGAGATGATGCCATCTGCCTTAAATCAGGCAAAGATGCAGACGGCAGGAAGAGAGCCATGCCAACCGAAAACCTGGAAATCAGGAATTGCATTGTTTTTCATGGACACGGAGGAGTAACCATAGGCAGTGAAATGTCAGGAGGAGTAAAAAACGTGTATGTTTCAGGGTGCACATTCATAGGTACTGACGTAGGTCTTCGTTTTAAAAGCAATCGCGGGAGAGGAGGTGTTGTTGAAAATATCTGTTTTACAGATATAAATATGATCAACATCCCCACGCAGGCGATATCTTTTAATATGTATTACGGGGGATTGTCACACTCAGAAATACCTGCTGAAGGCAGAACTGCTGTCACTAAGAAAGAAGTAATACCTCAGGCGACAGAGGAAACACCCCTTTTCAGGAACATTTCAATAAAGAACTTAACCTGCAAGGGTGCAAATCAGGCTATTCTTCTTCAGGGGTTGCCTGAAATGAATCTTGAGAACATCATTCTTGAAAACATTGATATTGAAGCAGATAATGGACTATTATGCATCGATGCCGATAGTATTACCATAAAAGGAATGCGGCTAATTACAAAAAATATTCCGTCACTGAGTTTCATAAACAGCAGGAATGTCGTTATTGATAAGCTCGATGTTCCGAATAGTAAGAATCCTTATATAGATATTAAAGGTGATAAATCAAAATATATAACAATCAGGACTATTAATTCCGGCGAAAAAGGGAATGCTATTGTCGGCAATGAAGTCGACGCAGGAACAATTAAAATTTTTTAAAAGAAGCTGGTGAAAAAAACTATTCCCGACAATTGGACTTACATGGTAGCTCATGTTAAGGAGTTTGAGAAAACCATACCTGCTATTTGGGAACTATTTCCCGTTCAGGGAAGCCGGACACTCCTCTTTGGGAAGAATGTTATCAGCCATTCAGCTGGTAACATTTAACTTGCATTATAATTGACTGGTTAAGATGAATGAATCAAATCGTGATCTGAAAAAACTAAATTGGAAAATCATTTTTATTTCAATCGGATTGTTGTTGGCAATATCAGTATTGCTGCTAATTAGTATTTAAAAACCATTAAATGTAAACTGATTAATAAGTATTTATATGTAACACATTTAATTTTAATCAAATAATTGACCTTAATCTTAATTATCTATGGAAAAAAATCTAAGAATTTTTCTGATGCTCCTGCTCTTTGTGACAGGAACGTCAGGAATTTTTGCACAGAGAACGGTTACTGGAACGGTGATTGACACCGAAAAGCAGCCGGTTATCGGTGCAAATGTCGTTGTAAAAGGTACGACTGTTGGAACAGTTACAGATATTAATGGCAAGTATACCATTAATGTTCCGTCATCTACAAGTATCATTGTTTTTTCATTTATTGGTAATGTAACTAAGGAGGTACAGCCTGGTAACAGTGCAGTAATTGATGTTACAATGGAGACTGAAGCTACAGCATTGAACGAAGTAGTAGTTATCGGGTATGGAGTTGTCAAGAAACGCGACCTCACAGGATCTGTAGCTTCCATCAGTGGAGCACAGATTGCTTCTATCCCTGTTTCCAATCCTGCTCAGGCCATGGTAGGAAAACTTCCGGGAGTGACTGTCGTATCCCAGGATGGACGTCCTGATGCATCGATTTCCATTCGTGTGCGCGGGGGTGGTTCTATTTCCCAGAGTAATGATCCACTTTTCATCGTTGACGGTTTTCCTGTAAGTTCAATAAGTGACATTCCCGGAAACCTGATTGAAAGTATTGATGTGTTGAAAGATGCTTCTTCAACCGCAATTTATGGGGCCAGGGGTGCAAACGGAGTCATCATGGTAACAACCAAGAAAGCCCAAAGTGGTAAACTCACAGTAAGCTATGATGGGTACGTACAATTCAAACAGCCAACCAAGTACCTCGAAACAATGGACGCATATGATTACATTGCTTACAACTGGGCTTATGCAAAGGCAATAAGCGATCCTTATGCCAATGCATGGGAAATGATGTGGGGCATTGGCAGTCAGGCTGCAACCTACAACAATCCTGATGGTATCGACCATTACAAAAATGTGGCAGCTAAAAATTATGCGAAAGAAGCTTATGGTAGTTCTGTCGCTCAAAACCATAGTTTAAATATCACCAGCGGTAACGACAAATCAAAGTATCTTTTTTCGCTTAACTATAATGACGATGACGGGATGAAGGTAAATTCCTGGATCAAAAGATTCAATGCATTCTTCAAACTTGATCAGAAACTGGGTGAAAAACTGAATTTCTCTTTTGATACCCGATTTACCAACATTGACGATATGGGCAATGAATCGACAACTAATGGCAAGGGTTCTATATTGTCATCGGCATATCAGTTCCGGCCCATTGCCACAGGTGATGTCCTTGGTCAGATGGATCCAACAATAAACACATCCCTTGGTATGTATGATGCAGTTTTGCAGGATATATTCAATCCAGTGGAAAGAATGAAAGATTATTCACCTGAATCAATAAGCAGGTCACTTCGCAGCAATGGTGCATTGAGCTGGAATATTATAAAAGGTCTTACCGCAAGATCAGAATTTGGTCTGAACAATTACTGGAACAAGGCATATACGTGGTCGGGTGCAATTTACAATAATTACTTGGATGCACAGAGAAACAAGACATATGGAGGTAATGCTTCTATTACAGCTTCCGAAGGATGGAACTGGCGTTGGGCAAACACCCTTACTTACGAAGTGCCTGGCCTTGGAAGCAATCAAACCTTAAATATCATGGCAGGTCAGGAAGTAACCAACTCAGGTTCATCATCGATGAATATCTGGGGAAATAAATATCCTGCTTCATTCGATGCAGACCGTGCTTTTGCCATGATGGACCAATACCTTACCGGGACAACAACCACAAACAATGGCTACAGCTCAAACACCGGCACACCTAATCGATTGAATTCATATTTCGGCCGGGCAAATTACTCTATTCTGAATCGTTATTTGCTTACAGCCACACTCCGCGCTGATGGCTCCTCCAGGTTCGCACCTTCTCACCGGTGGGGATATTTCCCGGCAGCAGCTCTGGGCTGGCGCATGTCTGAAGAAAGTTTCCTTAAAGGTGTAAGCTGGCTGAATAATCTGAAGTTACGCTTCTCTTATGGTTCTGTCGGAAATGACGGTATAAGTGCCAACCTGTGGAAAACTAACTGGAGTTCAGATGGTATGACAGGATATTCCGTGAACGAAGTACGGCAGGTTTCATATTCGCCTGCATCAACAATTGCAAATCCGGACCTGAAATGGGAAACCACTATAACCCGTAACCTCGGTGTTGACTTCGCATTCCTGCAAAGCAGAATTTATGGTTCATTGGATGTTTATAAGAATAATACCAAAGACCTCTTAATGCTGACCTCAATATCTGCCATTAGTGGTTTTTCTTCTACTTATGACAATATCGGAGGTACCAGTAACCGGGGGATTGAACTGGCTATTGGCGGAGACATCCTTCGTGGGCATGACTTTAACCTTAGTGTAAATTTCAATATAAATATTAATCGGGGAAAGGTTGACGAACTGGCTCCAGGAGTTAATGGTTTGTACAAGACACAATGGGGTTCTTCAATGACACAACCAAACACCGGCGACTATATACTTGTTGTAGGTAAACCTGTGGGTCAGGTTCGCGGTTATACCTACGATGGCTGGTATACTGTCGACGACTTTGACTATAATTCTACAACCGGAATGTACACTCTCAAATCAGGTGTGCCTGACATAGGTTCAGGAATCCTTGGTACGGTGTATGGTACAACAGCACATAAACCTGTCGGACAGAGTGCATACCCAGGAGTTGTTAAATTTAGAGATATCAGCGGACCCAATGGCGTACCAGACGGTGTGGTCAATGAAAGTGATGTTGCAGTTATTGGCGACATGAATCCAAAGCATACGGGTGGTTTCAGCATCAGCGGAAATTACAAGACTATCGACTTATCTCTTAACTTCAACTGGAGTTATGGCAATAAGATCTATGATGCCAATTATCTCGCTGCTTTCTACGGCAGTAAGGAAGATGGTTTGTACAGAAACCGTTTGAACTACCTGTCCTCATCATATAGAATATACGATATCCAGAATGGTCAGATTGTAAGTGTAACAGATCCGACTGCATTAACAGCACTGAATGCAAATGCCACAACATTCCTGCCTTACCATGAAAACCCGATCTGTTCAACTCTTGGTATTCAGGATGGATCTTTTTTAAGACTTAATACTGTGACACTTGGCTACACCCTGCCAAAAAACCTGACTACTAAAGTCGGAATTGGCAAGTTGCGAATATATGGCTCAATTTATAACGCACTAACCTTTACCAAGTATCCTGGTCTGGATCCTGAAGTGAACACCAACACAAGTCTGAATAGCGCTCAGTATCCGACAATCGGACTTGACTGGGGTTCATATCCGCGTGCCCGGTCATATACAATAGGCGTAAATGTTG
>PMEC01000133.1:6842-24106 GCA_003155705.1 Bacteroidales bacterium | reverse complement strand
TTAATAAATGTGTATAAAGAGTAGATGCGCCAGCAAGGAGGGGTTTTTTATTAACAATTATTTTTCAGGATAAAAGATAAAAATAAGCGTATGCAAATCGTATGAAAATGGGCTAATAAAAAAGGAGTTAAAAAAGCTATAACTCCTTGAAAACAAGTTTTCAACGCACCGGAAAAACAAAGCCTTTCCGCTTTGGCGGAAAGGCTTTTTATTTTGTCGGGGTGGCAGGATTCGAACCTGCGACCCTCTGGTCCCAAACCAGATGCCCCGCCAGCGGCGGGGCTACACCCCATTAATTAATTTTTTAAATGCTTCTCCACCCTTGAAAGCTTTTATCTGTTTTTCTCTTTTCAGAGCCTGACATATATCAGGGAACTCTTCCTGAAAGACTAAAACAAATGGTACCCTGTTTCGAGTTGAACGTTGAAATCCGGAATTGTGAAAATCAAGTCTTTTTTTGACATCAGATGATGATCCAATATAATACTTGTGGTCTTTTAGACTTTTTAGGATATAAACATAATACATTATAAAATAATAAAATAGCGAGATCCGGAAAATTCATTTTGTCGGGGTGGCAGGATTCGAACCTGCGACCCTCTGGTCCCAAACCAGATGCGCTAACCGGGCTGCGCTACACCCCGAATTGAAATCGAGTCGCAAAAATAGAATTTGTTTTTTGATTTTCATACCAGATAATGAAGAATAATAGTTTTATTCTATGTCAAAGTTTTTAATATCGTTAAAATTCTGATATTTGTATTATTACTGTTTGATAACATTAATATTAATTCAATTAAGTTATACTCTAATTTTAAAACTATGAAAAAACCAGCTACCACTAACCACCTGTCAATTCTGATTGTGTTGTTTTTTACCTTTGTCTTTTCTACAGCTTTCATCATTAATAAAAATGAAACACCTGCTTCGAAAGACCCTGTTAAACTGGCATATACCTTCGTTGAAGGTAAAAGCGTCACTTATTATTCAGCTACTACTATTACCCAGGCAATGGATGTCAATGGACAGACAATGAATGTGCTTATCAACCAAAACCTGGCGTTTAAAGCAAAAATGCTTAGTAAAACAAATGAGAATTTTAAACTCGAAATTACGGTAGATTCATTGGTTTCCAAAGTAGAGTCCCCAAATGGATCGACCGGTGGAAAGATTAAAGAAGTTGAAGGCAAAACATTCAATATGGTGCTCTCTCCACTTGGAAAGGAACTGAATACTGAGGAAGCTGCAAAAATTGAGTTTACTATTGAAGGTACACCCGGCGGTAACCTCTCTCAGTATTTTGCAAATGTCTTTCCTGATCTTCCGGAAAAACCTGTAAATACAGGTGATACCTGGATAAGGAATGATACCGTAACAAACAAATCAGCAACCTCAAATACCACTCAGATTATTCAGAGCAATAATAAGTTTGAGGGAGTAGAAAAGCTAAACGGGATCGATTGTGCAAAGATAACCTCAACAATTACCGGTATAATGCAAACAACTACCCAAAACCAGGGGATGGATATTCTTTACAAAGGACCGTTATCGGGCACAGTTACACTTTATTTTGCAGTTAGAGAGGGTAATTTTGTAAAACGGGAGGTATCAACTAAAATGACCGGTACAATAGATATAAGCGGCGCTCAAAGCATGACGTTTCCAGTAGTAATGGAAACCAATAGCAAAATCGAGGCTAAAAATTAATGAATCAGCTGATTACTTTTCAACTCTTATAACAATACCACTTCCTTCGGTTTTACCCTTAGTGTTTAAAGCCGAAGGATTTTTTATCTCCATTTTATCGAGATAAATATGAATATAATATAATCCCTCCCTGTTAAATTTCAGAGGAATGGTATAAGAATTTCCATACCTGTATGCAGCCAATTCCCAGGCCAACAATTTCATATATTCCTCATTGGTATAATCCTGGTAACTGCCGGTCTTTTTCAATTGAGCGACATTAAGCTGAACAGGAAATTTCTCACGGTAGATAATGAGGTAATAAGGAAATTCTGAACCATCAGTTTTAATAGTAATACTCCCGGTCTCATTAATCTTTAATACCGATGGGATATTTTCAAATTCAAGATACCTGTCAATAAACTCTTCATTGTACCTGAACTGAGTTTCAGATGCAAAAAAACCAATCCCGACAAAGTTATGCGTCTTGTCAATTATATTCTTTTTATGGCCGTCATTTGGCGCTCTTTCCGACATGAACGATTTATGTCCGGATGTCATCATTTTTGCTATTCCTTCAAATGATATATCATAACTACCGGAAGTCCATTCCCCGTAAACATTTTCAGACACATGATCGTATCCTCCTGCAAAGGCATACCTTTGATAGGGTTTTTCCCCGGCCAGATTCCAGTGCGATATATAATTGTTCTTTGCAGCTTCCATGCACATCCGGTTTGCAACCCGCGATGCCAGAATATCCAGTTTTACGGGAGATGCCCTGTACCTTTTTCTGCTTTTATTAATAACATCGATCTGCAAGAGTTTCATTCTGAGCGTTTCATTATTGTCTTTAAACTCAGCCAGTTTTGTTTCTTTATCATTGAGTTCCTTATATTTTTCAAAGTCAGGCGGGCTGGAGATGCCGGAACGCTGTGAAAACATGGAAAGAGGTAATAAAAGAANNGGTTGTTTAGAATACAAAATTAACCCAATAACTGTAAAAAGAAATGAGAAAGATTTTAATACTGAAAATAATAATGATGATATCAGCCACGGGTATGTCTCAAACAACCGGATTCTACGATTTTAAGGTTAAAACTCTTGAAGGAGGGACATTTGACTTTTCATCCCTTAAAGGGAAAAAGGTGATGATTGTAAATACTGCTTCAAAATGCGGGTACACTCCACAGTATAAAGATTTAGAGGATTTATATAATCAATATAGCGGGAATAATTTTGTGATTATTGGATTTCCGGCAAATAATTTTGCGAGTCAGGAACCTGGAACAGCAGGTGAAATCAGAAAATTCTGCACTGAAAACTATGGAGTTACTTTTCCGATGATGGAAAAGATTTCTGTAAAAGGAGACGACATGCACCCTCTTTATCAGTGGCTTACGTCAAAAGCAAAAAATGGTGTAATGGATTCTGAAGTAAAATGGAATTTTCAGAAGTACCTGATTGATGAAAACGGAAAACTAACAGACGTAATCTACTCAAAGGAAAAACCAAATTCGGATAAGGTTCTTAAATGGCTATCTGCGAAGTAAAAGGAAACAAGCAAGAAGTTTAAGAGTTGAAGTGTTGAAGAGTGGTGAAGAAAAAGACTGCAAGACCGAAAGACATAAAGATTGCAAGACTACAATAAAAAGGGTATAAACATCTTCGTCTCTTTCATATATTCGTTATAGTCATTTCCAAACCTTGCCGTCATCTCTCTTTCTTCAATCCGTGCCGTAATATAGACAGAAATAAGATTTACTGCTCCCAGTATCAGCTGCACATTCCCCGGATGCTTCATCATTACACCTGTCCCAAGCAGGAATAATGACAGATACAGAGGATGTCTGATATAATTGTACAAGCCTGTTTTTACTAATGTCGAAGTGTTTTCAAAATTTGTAGTCGGCTTGCCGACCTTTTTAAGAAGAATGTATCCTGCAAATGCAAAATACAAGGACATAAAGAGAAGTATCCAGGAGACTATCTGATATAGTGAAAAGGGATTATGGAACCATATCTTTACATTGAGGTAAACCAGAATAAAAATGCTTTCAAATGAAAAGAACCTTGCTATTCCATGATATCTCTTGTGCTTGACCGATAAAAACCATGAGAACAGAATGATGATAATGGTTACAGGCAAAATAATGGTATAGTTCATATTAAAAAAAGATTACAGACTATTTATCAGAAATTTTCTCATTTGCTTTTTTGAGCCAGTTATAGGCATCAATCTGGGAATGCCTGACTTCCTTGCCCGACTTAACGAACGTATTTGATTGTTTTTCATCAAATATCCTGGCTTTAACATTATCATCCCATTGAATTTCAAATATTTTCCTCATCTCACATTTGATATTCTTATCGAAGATCGGACATGTGACTTCGATTCGGTGATCAAGATTCCTTGTCATCAGATCTGCTGAGGATATATATACCTGTTCATTTCCACCATTGCAGAAAATAAAGAACCTGGAGTGTTCCAGGAATCGGTCAACGATACCGATAGCTTCAATATTTTCGCTTAATTTTTTTACACCAGGTATAAGAGAAAACATCCCCCTTATAATTATCCTGATTTTGACACCTGCATTGCTGGCTTCATAAAGATAATTTATGATCTCACTGTCGGTAAGGTTATTAAGTTTTAGGTAGATAAACGCTTTTTTACCGGCTTTTGCATTTTTAATTTCATTTTCTATGAGGAGAATTACTTTATTCCTAAGAAAAAATGGAGATAAGACAAGATGATAAAAGTTGTCCTTCTTATAGTTTACATTGAAGAAATTGAAAGCCTTAAAGACTTCATTGGTAATCTTTTTATTGGTTGTAAAAAGAAGATGATCGGTATATACTCTTGCCGTATCTTCATTGAAATTACCAGTACCGACGGCTGCATATCGCTGACTTACATTATCTTTTACACGTGTGATGAGGCATAGCTTTGAATGTACCTTTAGTCCGGGTACACCATAAATAACCTTCACGCCCTCATCAAGAAGCTTATTCCCCCAAAGGATATTGGCTTCTTCATCGAATCTTGCCTGTAATTCAACAACAGTGGTGACATTTTTCCCGTTTCTTACGGCATTAAGAAGCGCATTGATGACACTTGAATTTCTTGCCAGCCTGTAAAGTGTTATCTGAATTGATGTTACGAAGGGGTCAATAGATGCTTCCCTCAGAAGATCGATGAAATAGTCGAAAGGATGATAAGGAAAGAAAAGCATGATATCTTTTTTCTTGATTGCTGATAAAATGCTTTTCCCCGGCTGAATATCCCTGTGAGTTATAGGAACCAGAGGCTCATAATAGAACTTCTTCCGGCCCAGCTTGGGGAAATTCATAAAATGTTTAAAATTATGATACCTGTCACTCGGTATAATGACATCATCAGGACCGAAATGCAGTTTTTTTGTAATTATTTTAAGAAGTTCTTCAGGTATTTCCCTGTCGTAAATAAATCTTACGGGCGATCCCCATTTACGTTGCTGAAGGCTCTTGGAAAGCTTGTCTATATAACTTTCGGAAATGTCATCAGCTATCTCAAGCTCAGCATCTTTTGTAAGTTTAATAGTGTAAGCGGAAATTTCATCAAAATCGAATATAAAAAAGATCTCTTTCAGGCCATACCTTATAATATCATCCAGGAAAATAATGTACTTCTCATCATTATTCTCAGGGAGCAGTATAAATCTCGGCAGGACATTGGCAGGTACCTCAAGAAGGGCAAATCTTTTCTTCTGGGTTTCAGTTTTTAACAGGTATATGGCCAGGTAGATTGCATCATCAGTCAGATTTGGTAATTCTGAATCTTTCTCGATAAGAAAAGGCATCAGCCTTGTTCTTACCTCTTTGTGGAAATACTTCTGTACAAATTCCGATTGTTCCTTGTTAAGTTGTTTCTCATTAATAATATGAATATTGTGTTTTGCCAGTTCCTGAAGCAATCCAGAATAGATCTTTTCAAATTTTTTGTTCTGGGTAATAACGATCTCGTGTATTTTTTTTAAAGTAGCTTTAGGATTATAACCCAGAATAGTCTTCGATTTTGAACCGAAAAGAGACAATCTTTTTAGTGTGGCAACCCTTACCCGGAAATATTCATCAAGGTTGTTGGAATAGATGCCGAGGAACTTAAATCTCTCAAGGAGAGGTACTTCTTTGTTTTCAGCCTCCTGAAGAACTCTTTCATTAAAAGATAACCAGCTGATCTCTTTTGGTATGTAGGATTTGTTCATATTACTTTTTTAGGTTTTAGGAAATAATCCGCGTTACCTGCATTTGGGCTTATACCTGACCAGGTTTTTGTTTTGAATGAAAGACAGATGATTCCGCTTTTTGGCAAAATTTCGGAACTTTCTTTACTCAATAATCCAGGTAAATCAGTGAAAGAAGGGTTATGCCCAAAAAGTGTAATTGTATTAATCTCTTCATTTGTGGCTTTAAGAATTTCCATAAAAGAGTTATGGTCAATATTGAAATAGAGATTACTGTTTATTATAATATTCTCCGGAGGTATCCCATAAACACCAGCAAAAATTAATGCTGTTTCAATTGCTCTGAATGCCGGGCTTGTAACAATAATACCAAGGTCATTCTCTTTTTCTTTAAGTTTGTGAGCCATCTGTCTTGAAATATCCTTCCCCTGTCCAGTTAGTGAACGTTCAAAATCGGAAAATTCAGGACCCGGATCTTCAGCTTTCCCGTGTCTTACAAAAATTATCTTTTTCATTATTCTCCAAAGTTAGTGCCCATTTCCTTTGCTTTCATTAAAAGGGGATTATCTTTTTCGACCAGCCTTGTTTTGCCAGCCACTTCAGAAAGTGGCACGGATGTGATCTCACAATTTTTCTGTGCGACCATTTTTCCATACTCTTTTTCAGCTATCATATTTGCAGCGGTTGCTCCAAATCTGGAAGCAAGAATCCTGTCCATAGGAGATGGAGATCCTCCCCGTTGAATATATCCAAGGACTGTTTCCCTGGTTTCAAGTCCAGTCAGCTCATTGATTCTCCTTGAAAGATATTGCCCGGGTGATTTGTCCTTTGAGGGTGTTTTAATTCCTTCAGCAACGACGACAATTGAATAAGGTTTGTATTCGTTTGCGCGCTTCAGAAGGTAATCCCTGATATTGTTTTCATTAAAAGGGATCTCCGGGATTAAAATGACATCACCCCCTCCTGCAACTCCGGAATAAAGTGCAATCCACCCGGCATTGTGACCCATGAGCTCAATAACCATTATTCGTTTATGCGAGTTGGCAGTAGAATGAAGACGGTCGATAGCCTCGGTAGCAATATTGACTGCAGAATCAAAGCCGAAGGTAATGTCTGTTCCCCATACATCATTATCAATTGTTTTAGGTATTCCTACAATGTTAAGCCCTTCCTCTGAAAGAAGATAAGCAGTTTTAAGAGTTCCGTTTCCACCAATGCAAACCAGGCAATCGAGCCCCATTTGCTCATAATGTTCTTTAATAAGTTTTGGTTTACTGAGTTCTTTCTTCCCTTTATTACTTCCTTTGAAGGGCTTTTCGCGCGATGTACCAAGAATAGTTCCGCCAAGGGTAAGTATACCTGAAAGATTGTGCTCTGTAAGTTCAGTAAATTCTTTGTTTATCATTCCTGTGAAACCATCGCTGATTCCAACTACCTGCATACCATATTTAACAATTGCTGTTTTGCCTACTCCTCTGATTGCGGCATTAATTCCAGGGCAATCACCTCCGGCAGTAAGAATTCCAATTCTTTGAGGATTTTTGATTTTGTTCATAAATGCTATCTTATAGATTCATTAACAAATTTATTAAATAATATGAGTAAGGGCTATTAATTATTTGCCTTGATTGATTTTCTTCGTCTACCCCGGCCCCAAGGGGAGCGAAGAAAATCNNGAAATAAATTGAGAATCCTGATATTCATAGCAAATAATTATAAATGTTTAACTTTATGAAGTTTGTAATAAGACTGATTCTATCTGACTATGGAACTCGATTATGTAAAACTGAAAGATATCAAACCTGCATTGGCAGGATATATCAGTGAGTCTCAGAAATTATTGAACAGATCCGTGGTTCCTGATGAAGAAGCAGTTCATGATATCAGGGTACTGATGAAAAAAGCAAGGGCAACAGCAAGGCTCCTTAGTTCTCAGGTTGATGATGAGCTATTCATAAAAGAGAATGTTGCCTACCGTGAAATAGGGCGGATGATGGCTTCCAGCCGGGAGACTTCAGTTCAGAGAAGAACTCTTAAGTTATTGAAAAAGGAGAACAAGGATCTCTTCATAAGGCTTTCGGAGAATGAAAAGGTTCAGATGCTATTAAAAAAACCTGAACAGGAACCCTCACAGGATGGAGGTGAGCAGTTAAAGATTGAACAAATTAATGACCTGCTTAATAAGGCTGCTTTCAGGCTCCGATTTTACACACTTGATAAGCTTGATCCTCAATTATTGCTTAAGGAGCTCGAAAAGACCTATGTCATTACAGCTGATAACTATCTGAAATGCAGGATTAATCCTAAGCCCGCTGCGCTCCACCAATTCAGGAAGAGATCGAAAGACTTTCTTTATCAGCTCTATTTTTTCAGGCCACTTAACCCGATTACAATAAAAGACCTTGAGAAGAAACTTGACATTTTAACCCAGAACCTTGGTAAGTACAATGATCTTACACAAATAATAAGGTTGCTTGATTATAAACCTGCTTCTCCTGAAAATCCCACTCCAATTGATGAGCTTATAGTTGTAATAAGAGATAAGCAGGATGAGTATCTTTCAGAGGTCTGGCCTTTGGGATATAAGATGTTTTGTCCTGGGCAGAAACTGGTGAATGTCCTTGGATTCAGGTTGTTGGTAATATAGCCTTAATAATTAGCTGGTGAGTATCTTATCTATCGACGACTTTTCGACTGCACTGAGTGTATCGATCTGNNCCTTTGCAGACGTTGTAAGCAATGTAGAATGCCTTGCTTACCGGGAATTTGCAATTATGAAAAATTGTTCCAGCGGCGGCAGATTCTTCTGTTTTACATTTTGTACACCTTCTCGAGTAAGAAGTTTTGCCTGGACAATAATTTGCATTTCCACATTTTTTGCAGATGAAACCATTACTCCATTTCAGTTCCGCTAAAAACTCATAGCATTTTTCGTCACTGGCAAATAATTTCTTGAGTTGTTCATCACTTAATTCTCTTTTAAAAATAGTGCTCATATTCAATGATATATGCAACAAAGATAAAATTAATTAGTGATATTATAAAGATTTAGGTGATACTATTGCGATTTAACAAAATTAATATATATCTTTGTAGTGAAATATGTAAATATATACATGTATGGAAAATGATTGCAAAGTTGCCGCCAAACCCAAAAATGTTAAGGAGTTTATTAAATCCCGGATTTTCTGGAGACCATTTCTTGGAGTCCTAACAGGAGGTCTGGCTGGATTTTTATACTACCATTTTGTTGGTTGTTCAACAGGCTCTTGTCCAATTACAAGTCATTCATATACAATTATTCCATTTGGAGCGGTGATGGGATATCTTATAACTAGCGGTCCATGCAAAAAATGCTGACAAATATGGTATAAAAAATAAAGAGTTCCTTCTACAACAAATCAATAAGATCAAATAATAATATGGCACTAACTATAAATCCTTCTGCTTGTCCTCAAAATCATCTTTGTCCTATAACTCGAGTTTGTCCTGTCGGCGCAATTTCACAGGATGGATACGGTTTACCATTGATAGACGAAACAACTTGTATTGAATGTGGCAAATGCGCAAAATATTGTCCTATGCAAGCTGTCCAAAACAAAAAGTAAAACTACTGAACAACGAAAAAATTAATAATAATTAGAAACAAAAAGTTTAAGATGAAAAGAAACATGGGAACAATTGACAAAGCAATCAGGATACTGGTTGCAGTCGTAGTGGTTGTATTGTATTTTACTCACGTGATTTCAGGAGTTCTGGCAATAATACTTCTGGCTTTGTCGGCAATTTTTGTTGTTACAAGTCTTTTGAGTTTTTGCCCGCTTTACCTGCCCTTTGGCCTCAGTACCAGGAAAAAGGAATAAAACAGAAGGCCGGAACAAACCGGCCTTTTATCTGCGTTTAAGCTTAATTGTGACTGCAAGCAGGACCATTATGGTGATGGTTTTCGTGCTGATGACAACTATTCCCGCTATCTTCGACTAATCCTTTTAGATAGAGTTTTACAATCTCTGTGGCATCTCCCGAGCAACCACGTATAACTTCTATTCCGTTATTATTCAGAACGTTTATGGCACCGCCACCTATCCCACCTGCAAGCATAATGGTTACACCACCAGATGCGAGAAAACTCGCAATATCTGACTTACAGCCACACCCTTGTGGTGATTCGACACTCTTAATCTCTTCTATCTCATTTTTATCTGATATTGTAAATACTCCATAAGATTCACAATGACCAAAATGGCTGTCAATCTGGTTTTCTTTTGTTACCGGAACTGCAATTTTCATTTTCTTATTTTATTGATGNNATTAATAACAGCAGCTCTGTATTTTTCCGGAAAATCGGCTGGCAATTGAATATCCAATCTGATAATAGCTGGTAACCTCGTCTGACTATCAAATTCAACTGATTGAATAATCTTAATATTCTCTGAAGGAATATCACGCTGGTCGCAGAATGATTTAACATAAATACCGGCACATGTTCCTATTGATGCCAAAAACAAATCGTAAGGAGCTGGAGCTGAATTTTGACCACCACTCTTTACTGATTGATCAGTTGTTATAATATGACCATTCAAATGTGCAGTAATTACTTTACCGCCGTCAAAAGTTACTTCCATATTAATTATGTTATTTATTAATTTATTGAATCGCGTTTTGCAATCAAGAGGAATACATCAAAATGTTTCGTTTTATTGTCTGAGAACTTCTTGTTGATAACAAAACATTTCTGATGGCTAACACTTTTAAAACCATGTTTAATAATCTGTTCTGCCAATATTTCNNATAGATCTGCAATTGCCAGGAAACCACCCGGATTTAGCAAATTGTAAAACTTTCTGATAATATTCTCAATATCTAAAACATGATGAAGAACCATCTGAGTAAATATGAGATCAAATTTTCCTGCTTTATGATCTGAATGCTCCAGGTCAAAGTTCAAAGTTTTTAGGTTTTTTACCTTAGTGGTTTTTATCTTTTCGTTCATTACTCTCACCATTTCGGAAGAACTATCCATCAAAGTGATTTCTTTCAGATTATCTTTAAGCAGGAAACTTGCAATCCCTGTTCCGGCACCATATTCAAGGGCAATCATTCGCTTTTTTAAAGGAATGAGTTTCTTTATCTGATTTGTAATAACCACTGAACGATCCCAATGTATTGGGTTCTGGTCCCATTCGGCTGCTTTTAAGTCAAATTCGTTCATAAATAACCTGGAATTAATTTTTTGAAAATATTCAGTCAAAATGGTCAGCGCAAAATTATNNGTCTGTCTGATAGCATCGAGAATAAAAACTAATTCATCATTAGTCATTGTCGGATGAAGAGAAAGTCTAACCCATCCTGGTTTCATTGAAAGGTCGTCGGCATCTATTTTATCTGTAATTTCTTTTGACATGTTAAAGTTAACATCTAAGAGAAAATGACCGTAAGTACCGGCACAGGAACATCCTCCCCTGACTTGTATCCCGAATCTGTCATTCAGTAGTTTTGTGAAAAGGTTGTGGTGAATATTATCAATATAAAAAGAGAAGACTCCCAACCTATCCTTTATATTATCTGCAAGAATATGGAGACCGACAATTCTTGATAATTCTTTGAAAGTTAATTCGATAAGTTCACTTTCTCTCTGTCGGATCATTTTTGTATCCATTTTTTCCTTCAAAGTAACAGCCAAAGCTGCCTTTATACCCTGCAGGAACCCGGGAGTTCCTCCGTCTTCCTTGACCTCAATATCTGTAAAGTAACTATATCCTCCCCATCTGTTTGTCCATTTAACTGTTCCTCCACCGGGAGAATCAGGTGTATTGTTTTTATAAAGCTTTTTATTGAAGATCAGCACACCTGCGCTTCCTGGTCCTCCAAGGAATTTGTGAGGCGAGAAGAAAATTGCATCCAATTGTCTGTGTTCATTTGCAGGATGCATGTCAATGTCAACATATGGGGCTGAAGCTGCAAAATCAACGAAACAATAACCATTGTGTTGGTGTATTATTTCAGCAAGTTCATAATAATCAGGCATATAGCCTGTAACATTTGAACATGCTGAGAATGAACCGATAAGTAAGGGGCGACCGGCGTATTTTGCTATTTCTCTCCGGAGCGAATCAGGATTAACTTTCAAATCTGAAGTGGGTTCAAGCACAACCACATCAGCAATTGTCTCAAACCATGATGTATGATTGGAATGGTGCTCGGTATGAGTTATGAAAACAACAGGTCTGTTATCTCCCGGATCTGATTTGCATTTATAGAGTTGCCCATTTGCAAAGGCACAATAATTTTTAGCTTGCTCAGGAATCTTTAATCCAAGTATTCTTTGGAGCTTGGCTAAAGCTGATGTCATACCGGTTCCTGTAAAAATCAAAACATCATTATCATCAGCATTTACATGGTGTTTAACTATCTTCTGAGCAAGATGATATGCATCAGTCATTGCCTTTCCCGTAGCCGACGATTCAGAATGAGTGTTGCCCACCATTGGCCCTATATCTTTTGAGATCCTGTCTTCAATAGGTTTATAAAGCCTTCCACTTGCTATCCAGTCGGCATATACCAACCTCTTCAATCCATAGGGTGTCTCTATTTCATGATTTATTCCGATAATCTTTCTTCTAAAAGGATTGAAGTACTTTTCAAGATCTGTCATTTGCTGATATCTATTTTGCAAAGAGATGGATAATAAATTATAAATCAGGGAAGGATTTTTGATTAAAACTAAACAACCAATATGTGAAAAAATAATTAAAATATTTGTTATTGGTTCATGGACAGCAGCAGTAATCGCTTTCACGTAATGCGTTATCCTTGAGATATTTATTTATAGCGTTTATAATATTTGTTTCACCTGAATGGAATACCATATAGTTATTGTCTTGCAAACTTGTCTCACTATCTTTTGAAATTTCCCTGGTTATTACTATTTGAGCTAATTCGGGATCAGTATTATTGGTTTCATTGAACTTGTTTTTTTTGAACATCTTGTCCTGAATTAAACGAAGACCTTTCTCTGCCTTATCCGAGCTATCCATTAATTGATCTTCTTTTATAGACCCGTTTATGACTGTAAGAAATCTGAAAGCAGTTGCCCTGTCAAAATCAGGTGAAAGATTAATTCCATCATTGGTAGGTATCAGAAGTCTCATAGAATTATGTTTTAATTGGTTTATTTAGGCTATATTTATATATATCAGATTATCAGGCAATTTGGTTCTTGTAAAGGTAGCTATCAAACTTATGCTCCTCTAAGGTATGATCGTGATAATGATCGCAAGTAAATGTGATAGACATCAACTATAAGTGTGATAATAATCACATAACTTAGGATTTTCATATTCCTACCTTTGCAGAGTTGAAGAATCAAAATGAAAGAAGAGCAGGACCCGATTGAAATAAAGTGCCATGATTGCCTGGATAGGTCTTGTGCAACAGCTATACTGGACGGGAATGAGCTTAACAAAATATTTAATAACAGATATATCAGTGATGTCAGGAAGGGAACCAATATCCTTAATGAAGGATCTCCGACATCTCACATTATTTATTTAAGATCAGGTCTCGTGAAAGAGTATATTCTGCGACCAGATAATCATGAGCAGATTTTACAGATTATTCAACCACATTCTTATCTGGGACTTACCTCACTGTTCGGCGATAAGATCAATCATTACTCTTATACGGCACTTACTGAGCTCAGGCTTTGTTATATTGATATTGATGTTTTTACAGAACTTGTAAAAACAAACGGAAATTTTGCATTCGAGATTCTTACTTCAGTTGGGAGGGAAAACCTGAATAATTTCCACCGGTTTATAGATCAGAGTCATAAAAAGATTTATGGAAGAATAGCCGATGTCCTCATCTACTTTTCAAAGGTTATTTTTTCAAATAAAAGATTTCAAATCCCATTAACGAGACAAGAAATAGCGGATATGGTGGGCACTTCCAGAGAGAGCACAGGAAGAGTTCTTGTGAAATTCACAGGTGAAGGAATAATAGGGCTATCCGGAAGGAATATTGTTATTAATGATATGGCAAAACTTGAAAAAATCAGCAGATATGGTTGAAGAAGTTTGCTTGCTATTTTATCAAAAAAATCTTACTCCCTTACCGGTTTATTATATGTCGAGATTCAATAGGTTAATGATCAATAACATATGCTTAAAATAATTTATACAGATTCTAAATAACGGCAATTGTCAGTCTGTTAATTTGTTAACAATATCCAGTTTATTTACAATATTATCGATACATATAATTATGTAAATACATCAATACAAAATTATTTTTTTTCAGTTAATTTGTTGCTCTCATTAATTTGAAATATGGCTAACCGGAGACAGTTTATTAAGTTATCGTTTATGGGTGCCGGAGTTCTCGCAGTGAGTTCAGGAGCATATGGCGCCATTAAATTACTTTCCTCCCCTGAAGAAGTTAAGAAACTCAAAGTGGATCTTATAAGGACACCTACATATTGTGAGGTGTGTTTCTGGAAATGTGCCGGATGGGTTTATAAAACTTCAGACGGAAAAATCTGGAAAATTGTTGGCAATGATGAAGATCAGCATTGTAATGGAAGGTTTTGTCCCCGTGGTACAGGTGGAGTAGGAATGTATTACGATGAAGACAGGTTGAAGACCCCTATGATAAGGGTTAAAGAACGTGGTAAACAAGTTTTTCGGGAGGCATCATGGGATGAAGCACTTGATCTTGTAGCAGGTAAAATGAAAGAAATATCTTCAAAATACGGAGCTGAAAGTCTGGCATTATACACGCATGGTTCAGGAAGCACCTATTTTACCAACTTATTTAAAGCATTTGGTTCTTCGAATATTGCAGAACCATCATATGCACAGTGTCGTGGACCAAGGGATGAGGCATTTCTTGCAACATTTGGTGAGGAAGTTTATTCACCTGAAATAACAGATATACGTGACACAAAATGTCTTGTTCTGATAGGATCACATATTGGCGAGAACATGCATAACGGGCAGATTCAGGAAATGTCGGATGCAATTGATAAAGGCGTGACAATAATTACCGTTGACCCGAGGTTTTCAACTGCTGCCGGAAAATCCAGGTTCTGGCTTCCGATAAAACCTTCAACTGACATTGCTTTGCTCCTTGCCTGGATGCACGAAATAATTTATAACGATTATTACGATAAAAAATATGTCGAAAAATATTGTTCCGGATTTGACAAACTTAAGGAACACGTCAGGGATTTTACTCCAGAATGGGCATATGGGATTACAACAATCAAACCAGATCTGATCAGGAAAACAGCTAAAGAGATGGCAGACGCCTCTCCTGCAGTTATTGTACATCCCGGTCGTCATGTGACATGGTATGGAGATGATACTCAGAGAATTCGTGCAATTGCAATTTTAAATGCACTCCTGGGTTCATGGGGCAGAAGGGGAGGCTTTTACAGACCTGCAAAATATGACGTTCCTTCAGCCAAAATCCCCAAATACCCTGATCCAAAGAAGACATGGATGGATGCATTCCCTGGTAAATTTCCGATTGCGAGTTCACCTGTTTCAAATGCAATTATTGATGCTTCTATTCCTGAAAACAAACCAGGATTCTTAATTAGAGGTTGGTTTATTAACGGTACTAATCTGATTTCATCCATTCCTGATCAGGCGAATACACTGAAGGCAATTCAGAATCTTGACCTTATTGTTTCAGTCGACACAATGCCGATGGAAATTACAGGATGGGCCGATGTCATCCTGCCTGAATGTACATATCTTGAACGTTACGATATGCTCAGGGTAAGTCCTCATCGCAAACCTGCCATCGCACTGAGGATGCCGGCTGCGGAACCAAAAAACAATACCAGATCAGGATATAATATTGCAAGGGGACTAGCTGTCAAACTGGGTCTTGAAGCATTTTTCCCGTTTGAAAAGCAGGAAGAATTGCTGGACTGGCAGCTTAAACAGACAGGGTCATCGCTTGAAGAGATGGTGCGAATCGGGGTTAAAACATTTGGAAGAGAAGCTGATGATCTCTATTTTTCTGAAAATGAAAATGTTACTTTTTCTACAGATTCAGGCAAGATCGAACTATACTCAAAATCTTTTGAACAGGCAGGATTTGATCCTCTTCCTAAATATGTCGCTCATGAAGAACCTTCAGATGGCTACTACCGTCTGATCTATGGTCGTGCACCGATGCATACATTTGGCAGAACTTCAAATAATCCGAATCTTACAGACCTTATGCATGAAAATACAGTCTGGGTAAATCCCAAGGTATCAAAAGTGTGGGGCTTGTTAGCTGGTCAGTATATTTGGCTTAAAAACCAGGATGGTGTGATTTCAAATTTTAAAATTAAAGTAAGAATAACTGAACGTATCCGGTGGGATTCAGTATATATGGTGCATGGTTTTGGTCATAGCCAGAAGCAGATGAAGCGATGCTTTGGTAAGGGTGCCAGCGATACACAAATGATAACAAAAGTGATGACTGACCCGTTAATGGGAGGAACAGGAATGAGAGGTAACTTTGTAACATTTGTTACAAACAAATCAGAACAGGAGGTTGTATCATGAGATATGCTATGGCTGTTGATACCAGAAAATGTGTAGGTTGCAGCGATTGTGTTGTAGCCTGCCAGACTGAGAATAATGTTCCGATTGGTTTTTGTCGCGATTGGGTGGTTGAAGTGATGGATGGAACTTATCCGCAACTTGAGATGGAGATTAGATCAGAACGTTGCAATCATTGCGTAAATGCACCCTGTGTTCGTTGTTGCCCTACAGGAGCAAGTCATTTTGCTGATGGAGGAATTGTTCTTGTAGAAAGGAATAAATGTATCGGCTGTGGGGCATGTATTGCTTCCTGTCCCTACGATGCAAGGTACCCTCATCCTTCAGGTTATGTTGATAAATGCACATTTTGCATTCACAGGATTAAAAGCGGACTAAAACCTGCCTGTGCTGCTGTTTGCCCTACCAAATGCATCTATTTTGGAGATCTTGATGATCCGAATAGCGATATCTCGGTCGTTCTGAAAAAGAGAAAATCAAAAACTCTTATTCCGGAAGCAGGTACTAAACCTCAACTTTATTTTTTGATTTAATCAAATAATTATTGTCTGAAATGGAAGAAGAAATATTTGTCAGTGGAAGAATGAATCATCTCATTGACCCCCAACTTAATATCTGGCACTGGGAGATCCCACTTTATCTTTTTCTTGGAGGGATGGCAGCCGGAATACTTTGTATAGCTGCAGTTTATTTTATAAGAGGCAGAGAAAATGATTATAGGACTGCTGTCCGGATTACACCCTTTCTTGCTCCAATACTGCTTGTCTTTGGGCTGATTGCGCTCTTT
>PMEC01000133.1:0-6818 GCA_003155705.1 Bacteroidales bacterium | reverse complement strand
TGGATAATGCTTATTTATGGAATTATTCTTGGAATATATACAGGTATCCTTTTATCAGCATTCAATGCCCGTCCTCTCTGGAATACATCAATTCTGGGACCATTGTTCCTGGCCTCAGGTCTTTCTGCCGGAGCAGCTACCACATTGATAATATCAAAAGATAAGGCTGAACGAAAGCAGTTTGCCAGGATAGACCTTGTTCTAATCGGGATTGAGCTATTTCTTATTATACATATGTTCATGGGTTTTCTTGCCAGCACACAGGTCCAGATAGATGCTGTAAATATGTTTCTGGGAGGACCATATACTATGTCATTTTGGATATTTGTTGTTATTCTTGGAATGTTGATTCCTGCTCTTCTTGAGTTTATGGAGTTAGGTAAATTTCATATACCGGCAATTGTTCCGGCGGTCCTGGTAATCTTTGGCAGCCTGATGCTGCGTTTTATAATTGTGTATGCAGGACAGGTAAGCCGATGGCTGTATTGAAGGTGTGAGGCGTGAGGCGTCGGGCGTAAGGTTTGGCCTGAAGCCTGAAGCCTGAAGCCCGAAGCCCGAAGCCTTCTAATAAAACAGGAGAAAATATTAAGTTAAGAATAAAATATAGTTAAATCAATGGAAACACAAAAGACAAAGTACCTTAACCCTTATGTCGGTGGGGTATTATTAGGATTAGTTCTGCTGGCTGCAAATTTTGTTTCTGGCAGAGGTCTGGGTGCTAGCGGTGCAATAAAGAGCACATTAGTGACAGCAGAAACTGTCATTGCTCCCGCAGCATCAGAAAAATCAGGATTTATAAAAGAATTCAGAGAGGAACATCCGGGTAATCCAATGAAAACCTGGCTTGTTTTTGAAATGACTGGCGTTCTTGTAGGCGGATTTCTTTCGGGTGCTCTTGCGGGGAGATTGAAATTAAAGGTTGAACATTCACCTAAAATTACCTCCCGTAAACGACTTATACTCGCATTGACAGGTGGTGTACTTTTTGGCTTTGGATCGCAATTAGGCAGAGGCTGTACCAGTGGAGCAGCATTAAGCGGAATGGCAGTATTGTCTCTCGGTGGATTCATTACAATGATGGCCATCTTCGGAACAGCATATGCCCTTGCATATATCTTCAGGAAAAACTGGATCTAAAAACGGCCAAATGGCACAAAGGCGCAAAGGCATAAAGGCTTTATAATTACTAAGACAATCAGACAATCAGACATTAAGACTTAAAGACTAAAAATATGGGACCATTATCAGTCAACGAATTAATATCAGAAAATACAAACCTTTTCCTGGCTTTTATAATCGGAATCGGGTTTGGCTTTGTGCTTGAACAAAGTGGGTTTTCATCGAGCAGAAAACTTGCAGGTGTGTTCTATGGCTATGATACTGTTGTTCTTAAGGTATTTTTCACAGCAGCAATTACAGCTATGCTCGGACTCCTTTTCTTCAGCCTTTTCGGCTGGATAGACCTAAGCCTAGTTTATATCAATCCTACATACCTGACATCAGCTATAGTCGGTGGAATAATAATGGGTGCAGGATTTATCATAGGAGGATATTGTCCGGGAACAAGTTTCTGTGGTGCATCAATAGGTAAACTTGATGCGTTAGTCTTCATCGGAGGATTATTTATTGGTGTACTTATCTTCGGCCTGGGGTATAACCTTTGGGATGGAATGTATATGGCCAAATTCCTTGGTTCACCAAAGATCAGCCAGACACTGGGTCTTTCTGACGGGGTTTTTGCCTTCCTTCTTATAATTATTGCTCTTTCCATGTTCTGGGTAGCGGAATGGGCTGAAAAGAAATTTCCGAGAGAGGAGTATTAGAAGAAGGCGATAGAGGCATGAGAGGCTGTAAAGGTTGTATAAGAATAAAGCCTTTAAAGCATCTGGAGCCTCTAAAGCACATTTAGACTTGTTACAAACTTTAATAAACATACCATGAAACCACTTAAACTTTTAGCACTGTTCATAGTTCCGATGGGACTTATCATCGCTGCTGTTCCTCAGAATAAAACGAAACCCTATAAACTGACAGCAGATCAGTTGCTTGGTGAAGCAAATACGCGGACTCAGTACATTGCTCCTGAAGCTGTTGCTGATATGATTATTAAAAAAGATCCTTCATTCCGTCTCATCGATGTCAGAAGTCAGGATGATTTTGAAAAATTCAGCCTTCCAGGGGCAATAAACATTCCTGTATCTGACTTGCTTTCAGACAAATATGCTGATATACTTAATCAGGATGTTAAAATGAATATTTTCTATTCAAATGGTACTATTACCGCTAATGAAGCCTGGATGGTGACCAGGCAGCTTGGTTATAAAAACAATTTTGTACTCGAAGGTGGATTGAACTATTGGTTTGATGCAATACTGGACCCAAAGAAACCAGCATCAACAAGTCCAGATGAAGAGTTTGCAAAATATGATTTTCGACTTAGTGCAGGTAAAGCACTTGGAGGTGGTCTGACTGTACAAACTAATCAAAATCAGAGCACTGAATCATCCAAACCTGCTGTTCAGGCTGTTCCAAAAAAGAAAAAAGTATCAGGCGGTTGCTGATGGATAAATCTGCTTTCTTCTTTCCTTTTGAACTTACATTCCACCTGAAACGCGAATAGTTTCAATCGGGAATTTATTAAAAATCTTATTAGAAGTGTTTTTCAAAATTAAATGAAAAACACTATATTTATTGTAAAATGTTTTAATTATTAATTAATCTAAATTATTGATATGAAAATAGTTACATACGTGGTCTTACTTTTGCTAATAAGTTCTTCGTTAATCTCCGGACAACCATCAAACGAAAAGAAAGACCCGGTGGGGAAATGGCTTTTTGCAGCGCCTTATGCACCCGAAGGTTATACTGCCGGGACTATTGAGGTAGGATATTCAGAAAAGAAATATTCTGCAACGATGACATTCTCTGTTGGCGAAAATAAATTTATTGGCGATAGGGTCAGATTTGAAAATGACACTCTCTATTTCAACGTATTTATTGAAGGTCAGGATGTTGCAGTGAAACTGAAATACGAGGATAAAACAAAAATGAATGGAAAAGCAATATACACAAAAGGTGTTGTGCCTCTTTTTCTAACAAAGGAAATTAAGAAAGAATAGTACTTCCTTAGCTTATTCTCCGTATGAAAAAAGTCATTATGGTATTATCAGGACTATTTTATGTTCTGCAACTCCTTTATCCACAGATTATAAATCCCAAACCGCTTAGTCAGCGTATTACCAATTATAAACTGGAAGTTGAACTTGATCCGGTAGCTAAGACAGTTAGTGGTACAATGGATGCTTTCTGGGTCAATCCATCTTCTGATGTTGTTCCTGATATTCAGCTTCATATGTACCTGAATGCTTTCAGCAGCAATAAATCGACTTTCTATAAAGAATCAGACGGTTCTCCCGGAACAGAGGAGATTGATTACGGATGGGTCAAAATCAAATCCATGACTGATAGAAAGGGGAATGATCTTAAATCAATTATGAAATATATATCTCCTGATGATAATAATCCTGATGATATGACTGTGCTGGATGTGCCACTTCCGGAAGCTGCCAAACCCGGGGACACTGTATTTATAAAAGTCAGTTTTGTTTCAAAGTTACCAACTCTTACTCACCGTACCGGTTTTAAGGATGATTTTTTCTTTGTCGGACAATGGTTTCCAAAATTTGGTGTTTATGAGCCTGCCGGTATGAGATATGCTGTAAAGGGAGGCTGGAATTGTCATCAGTTTCACTATAATTCCGAGTTCTTTTCCAATCATAGTGTTTATGATGTAAAAATCACTGTTCCAAAGGAATATGTTATAGGAACAGGAGGAATCCTTCTTGATGAAAAGGGGGAAGGTGAAAAGAAGAAGACACAAACCTGGAGGGCAGAAGACATTGTAGATTTTGCATGGACCGCCTGGCCGGGATTTGCAGTTTATATGGATCAATGGAAGCATGTAAAGATAACTCTTCTTTTACCAAAGGATAGATCTGAACAGGTTGATCGTCAATTTACTGCAGTGAAATATGCACTTGAATATTTTGACAAAAATGTCGGTCCATATCCCTGGCCATACATAACTATTGTTGACCCACCTAAAAAAGGCAACGGCTCGGGAGGTATGGAGTACACTACTATATTTACCTCTGAATCAGCTTACTGGATGCCAGAATACTTCAAATTTCCTGAGATGGTAACTATTCACGAATTCGGCCATGCCTATTTTATGGGGATACTGGCAAGTAATGAATTTGAGGAACCATGGCTCGATGAGGGAGTCAATTCATTCTGGGAAGAACGGATCCTCGACCATTATTATGGACCGGATGCTGGAATGCTGGATCATCCTTTCCTGAAGGTGTCAGATGAAACAATGGCAAGAATGGAATACGTTCTTTCAGGGAACAGGCAGGTTGTCAGTAATGCTGAATATTCATGGAATTACCCTCACAGGACATACGGACTTATGTCTTACATGAAGACTGCAACATGGCTTTACACTTTAATGGGAATTGTAGGAGAGGAAACTACAAATGAGATTTTCAAAGAATATTACAGGAAGTGGGCTTTTAAACATCCCTCAGGCAGGGATTTTGTAAATATTGTAAATGAGGTTGTTCCACGGATCAATGGAAATAAATTCGGACCTGATATGAACTGGTTTTTTGACCAGACTTTATACGGAACAGGAATATGTGATTATAAAGTTAGTAATTTTTTTAATTCAAGTATAACAGATTTCAAAGGTATCGTAAATACAGGGGATTCAATTCTGTTTAAGAAAAGCGGCCGGGAAAAGGATACATTATTTAAAGCTACAGTGCAACTGGAACGGCTCGGGGAAGTAATGCTTCCTGAAGAGATTCTTGTTCATTTTGATAACGGGGACCATATCCTTGAGACCTGGGACGGGAAGAGCAGATTTAAAGACTTCAAATATACTGGAAAAAGAAAGGTTGATTGGGTGAAGATTGATCCTGATTATAAAATTAAAATGGATGTAAATTATATAAACAACTCTATGACTGATAATCCCGACAAGAAGCCCGTCAGGCGTTACGCGAACAAATTTATTTCTTTTATGCAATTCTTCATCAATATCATATCACTGTAAAAGAATATGTTATGAGTATCATTTACCCGATAATATCAGGAGCAGTCCGTTCAATAAAATCCATTAAAGGTGTTTTGGCGATATGGCTGTCCACATTATTCCTTGTGAGTCTGGTCGCAATTCCAATGAAAAGCAGTATAGACGCTGTACTTGGATTAAGTATGATTACCGAGAAGCTGAAGAATGGAATTAATTTTGATGTTCTTGCTGATTTCGGAACAAATTTGCCTGCAATATTATCAGCTGCTGTATCTGGTATTTTACTATTAGTTTTGTCAGGATTTCTTGTTAATGTATTTTTTAACGGGGGGCTCTTTACTACCCTCAGAAACGGTGAAGAAAAGTATTCTTCAGCGCAGTTTTTCAGAAGTGCAGGAACCCGTTTCTGGCCTTTTCTGTTGATAACGGGTATTATGTCAATCATGGTTCTGGCATCATTGCTTCTTATCTTCGGTATTGCTCTTGGTATTGCAGGTTCTTCTGATTCATCTCCTGAGGGGGCACGGTTTAGAGCAGTTATTATCGGGGGATTGATATCAGTTTTCCTTCTTCCAATATTTCTTCTGGTTGTGGATTATGCAAGGGTGTGGCAGGTAACATCTTCTAAACCAGACGGGTTCAAAGCAATTGGTGTAGGTTTCCGGCAAACTTTCAAACATTTCTTTTCATCTTATCCGGTTATGTTTATCAATATGCTGATCCAGGCATTATTTGGCTGGTTTGTCCTGAAGTTTATTTCAGGATACGGACCTCAGACAGGAGGAGGAATATTTCTTCTTTTTCTCCTTTCTCAATTCCTTTTTATCTTAAGAATATCATTGCGTGTCTGGAGATATGGCAGTGTCACAGCCATGTATGAGAATCATCCGGTGTAAAGTTTTTATGTTTCTCTTTAATAGAGACCTTATATTATGAGAATTAAATTATATATGCCGGCATTGTTGAAAAACCGGGTGAGAATCATTTTTATTTTCCTGATATCAATGATAACGTTCTCAGGGAAACTGTATTCTCAATATCCTGTTAATTATCAGTACACTCTTCTTCCTTCAAAAGTAATTGATGAAATAATCGGCGCTTCATCAGGAGATCTTGCCATGCATCATATTATTGAAATGGCAGGATATAACCGTCCAAGAAGAGAAGATGAATATACGGACCTTCCTGATGAAAGTAAATATGTTCTGGGAAAGCTGAAAGAATATGGTCTCGAAAATTATAAAATTGAAAAATTCGGTAAAACAAGCACATGGCGAGGTATTGAAGGTTCTTTATGGGAAGTAAGTCCGGGAATTTCAAAAATTGCAGATTTCGAAGATCTGCCACCAATGCTGGTTGAGGGAAGTACAACTACTGATGTCAAAGCGCCGTTGATCTGGGCAGGGGAAGGTTTCCCGTCTTTTTTTGAAAATAATACTTCAATAATCAAAGGAAAGATAATTCTGACCTCAGGAAGTCTTTGGCAGGTGCACAATATGGCGATGAAAGCCGGCGCTCTTGGCACTGTTTCATTTTATAGCCCAAGACCTCTGATAGATCCGATTCAGATCCCGAATATGACGATCAGTGAAGGAACGGGTTTCGCTTTTCTTCTCCCTCCAAGAGAAGCTCAGTATTTGAGAGACAGGCTGTTAAACGGTGAAAATATTGTCGTAAGGGCAAAAGTAAAAGCAAAATCCGAACAACCCGACCTTCATGT
>PMEC01000082.1 GCA_003155705.1 Bacteroidales bacterium | reverse complement strand
CAGTATTCTTTAAATACATGTATTAGAACTATGTTACTTTCCTGAAACGAGTAACAAGGGACACCCCACTTCAACTCTTCGGTTAGCTGACAGTCAATAATGATTGTTCTCAATTTCTCCAATTCTTTCTGCCACTTTTGGGCTTTATTAAAATAAAAATCAACCNNTTACTTAAATATACAACAACCTTAGGATTCATTCTGTTCAATTATTTCATTTTAATAACATATTATCACTACTTGTTCGAATGATCAGAGGTCAATTACGACAATACTGAATCCCTAAAATGAAATCCCCATCAATAAAAACTGAATGGAATTCGAATTATTCGTAAGAAGATGCGAAAATCTGATTCCGATTTGTAAAGGAAGATTGATGGAGAAAGGATATATCTCAGCATTAAGGTCTATACCTACAGATTGATAATCCGTGAAATCATGCCTGTCAATATTCGATTGTCCGATGTCGTAAAACAAATCCCACCTGATACGGTTGCAATAAATTATGCGGCCTATTGAAAAATCGGGATAAAACAAAGGCATTGAATAAGCAGTAGTGACCTTGTAGAATTCGGTATAATTTTCCGACATATAGCCCCTTACAAATTCTAACTTTTTTGATAACCAATATACTCCGTAACCTTGGGCTGTTGAATTGTTTTCATAACCTAAATACATTCTCAGTGAATGGTTTTTAAATATTCCTGGGAAGTACAAATTGGAAATCACAGAAACACTTTTCAGTGAGCCATCGTTGGTTTTCAGTTTTGAATACCTGTAAAACGCAGATAGTTCCTGACCCCATCGCGAATAATATTCTCTGTGGCTTTGAAGTTTTTTATTACTGAACTCTAATGTTAAATCCGGACCTGAAGCCCGGAATTTGTCAGGCATACTATAGGGAATGGAATGGGTAAAATCTATCAGCGAATAGCTATAATTGCACTGCAAGCTCAGGGTTGTTGTATACACATTGCGCGAAAAATTAAAAGGTAACAGAAATCCAATACTGAAAAGGTTCTCATTGTGGGGAAATAATTTTTTTGCGCTGTCCTGAATGGCAAAATTGGTATATTTTCTTCCGTTACTGAATTTTGCATTGATTACCGGAAACAAACCGGCGTAACTCAGGTTAACATATTCCCTGGAAGCAATATCTGACGAAAAATATTCGATACCTCCCCGGGCCGATAAAATATTTAACCTGTCATTCGAAATTAGTGAAAAACCGATTCCATTACCAGTAACTGAATAAGGGTACCAACTATGAATTTGAATAGAATGTTTTAAAGGGCTATAATTTTCGATTTGTGAATCCTGAATTTTAACAGAATCGCGGATTGAAAACAGGCTGTCAGATTTTTCCATATCAACCAGGTAACGAAAATAATTGTCACCTGCACCTCTCCCTGGATAAGGAGCCCTCCATTTCAAAGTGTTCAATGACATATAACATGGACGGAACCCATCAGTAGTGTAAGACTGGAAATATAAGGTGTTATCAGACTGTAAAACAGAAGGATTATAAACCCCGTATTTACCGGTTATCACCCATTGTGATTTTCCGGTTGATAAATCATAAGCTGCAATCCCATCGATTCCGAGAATAGGAATGTCATAAATAATGTAATTACCCCAGAACATACAAGTGCTTATTACCTCATTGGTATAAGGTTTAAGATCGGTTATGTTGCCACTTTCAACATCAAGTATTGAAAGAGTTTTTTGACTATTAAAACTTTGAATAAACACTACTTTTTTACCATTATCCGACCATGATGGCATATTTGCAAAATGTTGCGGAGGTAGTACAATTTCTTTTATCTGTTTGCCATCAGATGTTCTAAGGATAACGATTTGGCATTTCATATCAGATCCATATTCAATTGCCACAATAAACTCACCAGATTTTGAAATGGCAGGGGCAAAAAACTTTCCATGTCTGGTAATCTGAATTATGTCCCTGGTTTTAATCCGATAAACCATAATATCGGAAAAAGATCGCTCATTCCAGCGGATATCTGGCACATAAGTCGACCAAACTACCATTTTCCCATTGCTGTGGATACGGTCAACCGGATAAACATCCATAAGCTTGGTTTCAGAATTGTTATGGATCAATACAAGAGAGGGGATATTGTCAAACCCTGATTTAAGGGTCAGAACTGTATCTTTGCCTATTGGAAAGGGATATGTGTAGTTCGTATATACATATGATTTAGAGACATGCACTGTTTTAAATGTATCTGTATCAACCAAAAATTTATTTACCGACCAAATCGAATCATATTCATTTAAGGCATTATGGTATATGTCATTCAGATTGAATGTTGTATATTTCTCCAGGTTTCCTGATAGACTAAATGGCCAGTAAGAGCGATCCGTTGTTTTGTTTAAAACCTTGTTCCAGGTTGAATCTGAATAGTTTTTACGGATATGGGAAATCATTATATAGCCAAGGTTATAATAATTTGGAAAATATATTTTATATGAACCGTTATAAGCCTGGTTATAAGAGTATCTTTTATTTTCGAGTTCCAATGCACGGATATCTCTTTGAAAGGAAGGGAGCCTTCCTCTTCCGGATTGTGACAGGGCGGTTTCGGTACAAACGGCATCACCTTCAAAAACCCATGTAGGAGTGCTTAAACTCATAAAAAAATCTTGTCCACTTTCACCCAAAACTTTGCCTGCATAATATGTAAAACCCTGGTTGAGCTTCGAAAACTGAACAGCATGGCGATATTCATGCGTTATCAAAGTTCTAATCCACTCTGTATTTCCCAAAATATTTACATCCTGCGGTGGGGTTGTGTAGAATACTATTTCCCTGGGTTCAAGTTTTGTAAAACCATTTGAAATAACCGACTGGTTAAACAAAAAAACATAAATAGGTTTTGGGTGTTGATCGAGAGATTTACTTACAGGTGCCCATGCATTTTCAAACAGGGAAGCCGTTCTTTTGCCTTCAGAAAGAATGGATTCAGGACATACAATTAGGGAATGTTCGGTTTTAATCAGTTTCCAATTCAAATTAGGAGGGTTCTGTATCTGTGCAAATATGCTCATTCCCTGTATTGTAACCAGACAAATAAATAATATTTTGCGCATATATATTTTCTTATTAATCCTTTCCTATTCGGATATTTTATAAAGAAAATTCAGCCCTTACTAAAATTTATATATTTCAATATTATGTACTTAATAATAATATGCAATTTTTTATTTCAACTCGTTAATGAGACGTCATGACTATTTCAGTGCTTTCTTAGATTTTAAATATTCTTCTCTCATTTTAGCGAGATCAAAAGATGAACAATCTATTATCAATTCTCGCACAATCTCTATTGGCATTTCGTTCTCATTATTAAAATTGATACAGCCCTTCTGGAAATTTGCTAAAGGTAAAAGCATCCTATACTTTGAGTGCAGTGTTTTTGAACCATAGATCGGCATTACATGCAATGAAATATAGTGTTTCACACTAGCAAGCCCATATTTCATCACCCCCTTCCCCTTATAGACTATCATTTCTTTTCCCATCATCGATTCCACTTTGGCAATTACACTTTTATCATTATCGATAATAGCCTTATGAATATTTGACAATATTCTTTGCCTGTCTGGGGATTGACTTGTAATATATACTTTAATTTCCATATTCAATTGTTTTTTGTTTGTATGACGCTAAAGGCACGGCAGTAAAGTTAGTTAACTTTACCTGACGCACTAGTCGGTCGATCGTCCTGTCTCGGCAAGCCCGGGTCCCAATAGTTATCGGGATGTCCCCTTACAAGCCAGTATAGCGCAATATTTGCTCCTGGCCTGANNGGTTACTTTGCAAATATTGTGACAACTTTGTTAGCCGTAGCTTTAGCGAAGGCTAAGCAAATTACCCCAAGCTTTGACCGTGTTATGCGGCGTGAGCTTTTAGTCTTTTGATGTGCTTTAATACTTGTCCCTTGGCTCTTTTCTCTTCTTCAAGATCAAAGTCATTTTGAAGGCCTAACCAGAATTTAGCAGAATTACCAAAATAATAACTAAGTCTTAGAGCAGTGTCAGCTGTAATGCTTCTGTGTCCTTTTATTATCTCTGAAGTTCTTGTCTGGGGTATTCCGATGTCCTTTGAGAGTTTATAGGCAGAAACACTTAAAGGTTTAAGAAATTCCTCTAGAAGAATCTCTCCGGGGTGAATATTTAAAAGCTTTTCCATATTAGTTTATTTATGATAATCCAGAATTGTCACATCATTTGCATTTCCATCTTCCCATTTGAAAATTATCCTCCATTGGTCATTAATCCTGATACTGTAAAAGTCGCTCAATTTGCCAGATAATTTCTCAAGTTTATTCGACGGAGGAACCTTTAAGTCAATCAGATTCTGTGAGTTGTTAAGCATTCTTAATTTTCTACGTCCAATTTGTTGTATGTCAGGAGGTAGATTTTTAACTCTATCTCCATTCCCTATTCTTTCTGTCTCCTTTGATCCAAAAGATAGTATCATGTCACAGGTCACGTTACTAACGCCAAAGATAAGTATAATGTTTTAATTCTCCAAATTATGGTTTGTGCCGGTTAGTCATGACGCATAATGGCACGGCAGTTGAGGGAGTTTGCGTTACCGGCACTGCCAGCCGGGTTCTTGTCCCGTTTGGGGGCAGAGAAACAGTCCCGGTGGCAAGACAGTATGGCGCAATATTTGCTCCTGGCCTGACCGAACGAAGTGAGCGTCAGGCATCACGGTGCGCGAGGGCTTTATCACGATCGCGGTATAAGTAGTTTGTTTATAGATGATTCGAATGTTTGATTGTTTAGTTTCCTGTCAAGGTTACTTTGCAAATATTGTGCAAGGCAAATTACCTTAACTGACCGTGTTAGCTGACGAATGATTTTAAGAAGTCCCCAGGTGTCATGACTGGAAGGTTTGAATTCTTATAGTCTTTTGTGTTTCGCGTAATTATAACTTCTACTCTTTTACAGTCCAGAGCACAAAAATATTGGATACTATCCTCAAAATCAGGAAATCCAGATTCAATTGCATCCCTGATATTCTGTTCTCTCACATTAAGAACTGTCAACATCTTTGAGATACTGTCAAGTTTAGCAAGTACTTTTTTATGTGGCTCGATTTTGCGAAGAACATAATATAGATTACTAAAGGTCAGGGATGATGCATAACCTTTTAGTTTCTTTTGATCAATTAGAGTAAATATAATCGCAGCCTCTCTTGAATATGGGTTCCTATCTGTCAGGAAATCAATAATAATATCAGTGTCAATGAAAAGATTAGTCATTTTAGAGATATTTTTTTACCAAGGCATCGACGAGTTCTTTTTTGTAATCAAAATCTTTGGGTAAGGTCACTGATCCAAGTAATGCTTTAACTCTAGGTGTATATTCGGAATCCTCAATTGCCGAGTTTTTAGTAAGAAGCTTCAGATAGTTTTCCACAAGATCAGAAAGACTTCTGCCTTCTTTCTTTGCATAGACTTTAGCTTTACGCGCAACGTCTCTGTCAATGTTTAATGTCAATTTAGCGTCCATGTTACGTATATATTATACCACAAAGATACGTATATTTTAATTGAGGGTCAAGGTTGTGCCTTTTATTTTTAAATGAGGTGGAACCCAAGAATTTGGCGGCTAGCGGCACGGCAATAAAGGTAGGTTGTGTTACCTGACGCTGCACCGGGCATTTGTCCCGTTTCTTTAGCCCGTAAACAGTCACGGTGCAAGGAGGGTATGGCGCGGTATTTGCAGTCATGGTGTGAGTGGGGTGTTGTGCTATCGCGGTACAAGTAG
>PMEC01000044.1 GCA_003155705.1 Bacteroidales bacterium | reverse complement strand
GTTTCCATTACTTCGGGGCTGTCTGGCTTAAAGCGGATTATCCTTGTTTTGCTGAGTGCTTCCTGCAGTTTCATTTTTAACTTTTTAAATAGTTCCTGATACTTTTAACTGCCTTGTCAACATCATCCATATTGTTGTAAAGGTGAAAAGAGACCCTTACTCCATTTAGGTCTGCTTCACTTACAGGTCTTACCCTGATATTTTCTTTCCCCATGGCGCCGGTGATATCGTTAAGATTTTTCCCCGGTATCCTGAAAGTAATCATTGATGAACGATATTCCCTTTCTTCGGGAGACAATAATTCACAACCTTCAGTTTTTTTAAGCTCCTCATAAAATTTTTCTGACAAAGTTTCATTATGTTCTCTGATCTTTGATAATCCTATGGAATTAAGGAATTTCAATGATTCGTACATACCGAAAAACAACAATTCATTTTGTGTTCCGTATTCGTACCGCTGAGCTGAGGGCTGAAAATTAAGAGAGCCATCTTTAATATTAAAACCATTATCGCTATACGCGCCAACGGTTATTGGCGCCACAACATCCTGCCTATCCTTTCTTACATATAATGCTCCTGTGCGTCGTGGGGCAAGCATCCATTTATGTGTACTGAACGTGTAAAAATCCACATTATAATTATTCACATCTATCGGCATGCTACCGGGAACCTGGGCTCCATCGAGGGCATACCAGAGGTTTTTTGATTTTGCCAGCTCACCAATTTCTTTGACCGGTAAAAGCTGTCCGGTTGTAGTTGTCCTGTGACTGATAAAAATGAGTTTTGTTTTCTTTGTGATTAGATCATTGATAATCTTAACATTATTTAATCCGTTTTTTCTATCCGGATCAAAGTATTTTATAATCACTCCACGTCTTTTTATCTGATTGAGGAGCGGAATATTCAATGCAACATGTTCATGAGTTGTTGTAATTATTTCGTCACCTTTGACAAGTGGCAATCCGTTAAGAATAATATTTATTCCNNTACCCTTCAGGAAAACTGAATTCCTGTCTTATGACCGGCCATAAATCCTCTTCATTTGAGGGTAATGAAAACGGCAGTGCAGTTTTTTCACCTTTTGCAGGTCTACTTAAGCCTGTCAAAGCTCCGCCGGCTGCAACACCAACTGTGGTAATGAAGTTTTTACGGTTCATATTATCAGATATTTAACAATTTAAAACCAGGCTTCAGCAATTTTTGATGAAATTGACCGATCGGGGACTTATCCATGACTGACGTGTTAATGCACCAAAATAATAAGCTATTAGTTTGAAATAAATGGTTGCCTTTACAAATATTTTAGGACTGGCAAAAAAGAGTATTGAGAATAAAGTCATTACAATTCCGACTATAAGATTCATAAAAACCAGATACGATTGAATCAGAAATCCGGAGATGCCAGATTTATGCTTTGAAATATAAAGATGACCCGATATAATGACTTCAGTTTTTGTTAAAGCTGTGGTTTTGAGATTAATTCTGGAGCTGCCGCCATGATTATGCTGAATCTTAATATCTGAATAACAGGCTATTTCACCATGCTGATCTCTTGCCCTTCTACACAAATCGACATCTTCAGAGTACATCCAGAAATCCTCATCAAAGCCTTCAAGCATGAGGAATATTTCCTTTTTAATCATCATTACTGAGCCTGATACCCAGTCGGGATATATTACATTATTCTCTGCATCTGTTCTATCTGCTATTTTTTTCTTATTCAATACTCTGTACAATGCTCTTCCTATCCCGGTAAGAGTTCCAAGATCCGGGAAAAGTCCAAAGGCATTTTTCCCTTCACCCTTTTTATTAATCTGACGGCAGGAAGAAATATAATTTTCAGGATTCCTTTTAGCTCTTTCAAGAAGAATTTCAATCTCTCTTTCTGAAGCCACAGTATCGGGATTCAGGAAGAGAAAATATTCTCCTTTTGCATTGGCGCTTCCAAGGTTGCATCCGTTTGCAAAACCACCATTGACTTCATTTAGGATGAATTTAAACCCAGGCCAATTCAATTTGAACTCATCAATAAATCCGTCTGATGAATTATTGTCTATTATTATCACTTCAGATTTGAAATGTGTACCAGTAAAAGCTGCCAGTGAATCGAGACACTCTTTCAGATGGGTCCATCCACGATAATTGACGATTATTATTGAAAGATCCATAACGCCTTATTGCCTTGATAATTTGACTGTTAATTCAAAGATAGAACGGGTTTTCTTAATGTTGCACCTGAAATAATTATTATCAGATTTATGTTCACTTGTTCTCATCCATTCACCTCCGATAATTTTGTTTGAAACAGCTTTCCTGTTCTCAGGAAGATATAATTCAATATCAATATTCTCCGTAGATCCTTCAACTTCAAGCTTAATCGAATTTCCGGAATAAAGATATTTATATTTAACATACGCTCCGGAGGCAGGATAATCAATTTCGGCTTCAGCCTCCTTAATTCCTGCTGGCTCCCATTTTGGAGAAAGCCTGATATTTTTAAATTCCTTATGTTTATCCTGGACTCCAACCAGTCCTTCAATAAAAGCATAAAGCATTGCACCTGAGCCCCATCCGTCGGTTGGTGTTGCTTCAGGAGATGTACTTGTTTCGACTGATGAATGAGTGCCATCAGGGAAATACCAGAGATAGGTCTCTCCACTCTGTGAAATCAGATCATAATATTGTTTCAGGATTTTTACACCGTATTTTTCGAATCCGTTTTCAAACGCTGCCCTGGCGAGTTCACCTCCGACAAGCGGCATTATTCCGCCATTACAATAAGCCCCGGCAACCAGCTTTTCATCACCGAAAATACCATCAGGAAAAGGAGGATTAATTGAAAACCATTCTGCAAAAGAGCCTGAGTCTTTTTTCCTTTTTTGATATTCTTCGATTATTGATTTAGCCATTTCTCCGGTAGTAACCCCCCTATTGATATTCATCGGATTACTCAGGCTTAATTGACAGGATTCATCTACACCGGCAATTGTTACCTGACTGATTTTCACAAAATGGGTATAATACTTTCCGTTCCAACAAACAGCATTCAGCGATTTCTTAATTCTTTCAGCTTTAAATCTCCAAATTTCAGCCTTTTTATTTTCGCCAAAATATGTGTACCATTCTGACATGATTGAAAAAGCTTCATAGTAACCGCTGTTATCTCCATGCATATATCCCCAGAAAGTATTATCATCTATCTGAAATTGAAGCCAGCTATGTTTTCCGGCAGTATATGCAAAATCCCAGGAATCAATGGTATAAGGTCTCTTCACCAGAAATTTCTCTTCATCCCAGTACCAGCTGTTCATTATATAGGAGAGTGCATTTTCAAAGCAGGGAAGCATTTCTTTTATGAACTCGTCATCACCTGTGGCCTGCCACGATATCCACGCCGCCTTAATTAAACGGTATTCAACATCAGCCTCAACGGGAACACGAACGTACTTTGTCCAGTTTTCCTTTTCACAAGGAAACTTTTCGGGAAAGGTTGTAAAGTAATCAAATATCCTTCCGTTTCGTGATTGAGTTTCAGCAAAGTGCCTTATAGTGCTCTGAAGATCTTTTTCAAAATACCGGANNATATCTTTTTCAAGAAATCCCCTGACCAGAGGTATCAGGTTATCAAATTCAGGTTTACCAGTTTTTACATGCATTTTATTATTGTCTAAGTGTCTGAATGTCTTGCGGTCTTATGTCAAACAAATTTATAGACTTTATAGACTTAATACTTTTGTCTTGTGACTTTCCCGCCCGACGGAACGATGTCAGTCGTTCGGGCGGGTGTCTTTTATCTTTTGCTTTCTACTTACCAATTGTTACGACTAACCAAAGAAGAAATACTATTATTCCAACCAGGACCCAGCTTCCGAAAAAGCCAATATAATCGATGCGTCCGGGTTTTAACATTTCCCAGTTTGATTTCCTGAACAGTTTTCTTTTATCATACATTCCCGGATTATCGTAAGCAGCCTGTAATGCCATAGATTCTTCTTCCGGTGTAGGTTGAACCGGAGTATACATTTTTGCATAAAATTTGTCAAGGTGTTCTTTCTCGCCGGGTTTTGTCAGGAAAGAAAGAAGGAAAAGAATCAGGAATGGAAATAGGGCATCAAAGAAGAATCTTCCGGCTGTCAGCTGGGCTTTTGACCATGACGTGAAGTCAATTCCAAACCAGCTCATTATCCAGATTTCTGCCTGAAATCGGCCAAGACCTGTCTTGGGTGAGGAGGGATCATCCGGATTNNGATTGTAATGCAGCTGTTGAAAAAACAACTTGTTTTGTGTTTGTCTCAAGTAGAAATTTCTTATTATTCCTGACTCCATCGAGATGCATAAAGATATTCGGTATGATGGCATAAATAAGAAGACATAATACAACCTGAGCAATCACAGCCCATTTAGTGAGTCTTCTCCAGATAAAGCCAAGCCAGATTGACGCACCAAAAATTGCAGGGATAGAAATTATATACTTAAACAGTTCCAAAAGATTATCAAGATAAAGAGCGACGCCAATTCCCCCCAGTAATGTAAGCCCGATAATTATCCTGCTTATAAAAATATATTGCTTCTCTGATTTCTGAGGGAAAAAAGGCTGATAGATATTCCTTATAAAAAGGGCTGAATATGATACAGAACTTGCTCCCAGGGAAGACATAGTTGCCGCCAGTATGCCGGCCAGCATCAATCCTATGGCTCCCGGTACCAGCAGCTCATGCGACATATGACCCCAGATAAGGTCCGGATCATTCAATTTACCTGCATAAAGGGCGATAGCTATAAGCCCTGCCAGAGCCCACATTATCATTAACAATCGCTTTGCAAACATTCCCCAGATCATGCCCAGCCTTGCCGTCATTTCATTTCTGGCGGAACCGGCAGTTTGCATTCCGGTCGAGACTGCGATAATGGAAACCAGGTTTGCAAGTACCATTGCAAGAATTGTATACCAGGCATATTCACTCATTACAGGAGAACCAAAAAGCTCAAACATATAATCAGGCACCGAAGCATGAAGGGCAGTGAAACCGCCTACTTTTATCAGTCCGACGGGAATAAGAATTATTGAGAAAATTATTATCAGATATCCCTGTACAATATCTGTAAGAACTGCAGCCCGGAATCCTCCCATCATGGTATAAACGCAGGCAATAATTGAAAAGATAAGATAGAACCATATGGGTTTAACATATGAAATAAATGAACTTAGTTCACCTTTTTTGTTTTTATCTGACAGGTCAACATACCTCCTGTTCTGTTCATCACTTAAACCCGTTTTCTTTATTTCCTGAAGATCTTTGAATTCTTTGAACTCCGCAATACTTCTCTGTTCAGCTATTGTGCATTCACTTAATGGTTTTGGGGTCATTGCCATGACAGTCTTGGCAGCAACTATGTACCCCACACCTCCCCCAAGCACCGACATCAGAACAAAAAATACCGCGTAGAAGGCGCCTAAAAATTTACTCCTGAATCTTTCAGCAAAGAAATCTCCAATCGTTACCAATCTTACTCTCCTGAAAAAAAATGTCGTAAACCAATAAAAGGGAGTCAAAAAAAGGACAAGAAACTGGATCCACATACCACCGATTCCTTGCCTGTAAATCTCGCGGGTAACAGCAACTGTCTGGTCAGCATGGGTTGAACAGCCAAAATTCAGGAAGAACTGGTACATCTTATTGAGTTTTCTTCCGGCAAGAAAAAAGTCCTGAGTATTTTTATTATCCCTGGTTGTTCGTGCGCCGATCCAGATCATAATGCAGAGAAAAAGAACAACAATTGAAAGATCAATTATATTTATTCCCCAGATAGTCATAAACTTGCGTGTGAATTTACATTTGATTCAGAAAATCAAAAGATACAAAAATTAACATTTATTTGTTGGAGGGATTATCATTATAACTGAAAAACAGCTATTAACAGCTCCATTATATTTCATTCTTCAACTTTTATCTTTAAACTTTTGTCTTTCCCTCCTGTTTTTCCTTATTCTCCTCTTCTCCATTGCTCCCATTCTCATCTTCATCCTCCTCCATCCAATCATATACTGGACGTTGCGGTCCCTCATTTTTGAACCAGACAGCAAGGATGATCCCTGAAACAAATCCAAGCATATGAGATTCCCATGATACATTTTTATAAAATTCCGGGAGCATTCCCCAGACCATTGATCCGTACAAGAATACGATGAGAAGTGACAGTGCTGTTAATCTGTAATATTTTCGGATAATTCCACTGAAGAAAAGGAAAGAGGCAAGTCCATAGACTAATCCACTTGCCCCTATATGGTACGCCTCTCTGCCGGCGAACCAGACAAATAATCCTGTAAGCAAATAATTCCAGAAGCAAACTTTTACTGCTACTTCAGAATAAAAATAAAAGACTGCTGTTGCCAGAAAGAAAAGAGGGACTGTATTATCGAAAAGATGTTTGAAGTTCTCATGAATAAGAGGAGAAAGTATTATGCCCGGTAATCCTTTCGCCTCCAGGGGGTATATTCCCAAAAAAGAAAAATCTGTTTCAAAAAGAACCTCAATTATTTTTACCAACCACATCAGGAAAATAAAGATCCCCGGAATGAACATACTCAGCAAAAGCTTTTTTTTGTAAAAAGCATCCTCATCAAATATTTCGGGATTGTTTTCTGCCATGATATTCGTTTGGGAATGCTTGTAATCAGTTTCTCATATTGCTTATTTACAGTACTACTTCATACATCTCCGATTCTCCCTTCCTCCCCCTCTCCCAATCTTAACTATTTATTCCCTGCCCGGAAAAACAATGCCTGCTGCTTCACGGATTCTATCGAGAGTTTTCATGAGTTCCCTGCTAAATGAATGCGGAACAATCCGACTCTCATTCCTGCCCTCGTCGAGACAAGACATAACTTCTTCCGCTTCCCAGTGATAGCCCATTGCTTCAGGCCTGAATGTGAATTCCTTCTTTTCTTTACCATGAAGCTCTAAAATTGTACTTTGGTTCATGTCCCTTCCCCGTGAAACGGTAAGATTCCCCTTTTCACACAAAATTTTACATCCTATTCCTGTATCTGTCCTGAATGAACTATATAATGTTGCCATTTTACCGTCGGGATAGCGGAAGATCACACTCACAGACTCCTCGGAACCCGTCTTACCAAAAACAGCGGAGGCTTCTATTTCTGCAGGAACGCCTAAATAGGTAAGTGCATCAATAACAGGATAGATGCCAATATCAAGAAGAGAACTGCCACCAAGCGCCAGGTTAAATTTTCGTTCATTCGGGTCATAAGGTGCTATAAATGAAAAATAACCATTAAGATGAACTATTTTGCCCAGTATGCCTGAGTTAAGTATTTCTGCCGCTTGTTTGTAGAAAGGCTGAAAAGGAGGCCATAATGCTTCCATCAGGAATAGGTTTCTCTTTTTAGCCTCATCTATCATTTCTTCAACCTCTCTGTAATTCAGAGCAAATGCCTTCTCACAGATTACATGTTTATTATTCCTCAGACATAACAATGTATGTTCATGATGAAATGAATGAGGTGAAGCAATATAAACAACTTCAAGTTCAGGGTCTTTTACCAGTTCTTCATAGCTGCCATAATATTTTTTAAAACCATACACCTTTGCAAACTTTTTTGCCCGTTTAACATCCCTTGATCCGACAGCATATAATTCAGCATTTTCCAGCAATTGAAGGCCCTTAGAAAATTTGGCAGACATTTTTCCGGGAGCAAGGATGCCCCATTTATATATTTTGGTCATTATCGAATAATTATTTGATAAATATAGAAATTAGTTGTAAGAAATAAAGTGGGAGAGGTTGGTGAAGCTGACAAAGGGGGTTTTTCTCTTGAATTTCACTCCCTTTGTATTTAGGTCTGTCGAAAAAGTACTTTGTGAACCTTCGTGAAAACCTTTGTGTTCCTTTGTGG
>PMEC01000150.1:12295-14109 GCA_003155705.1 Bacteroidales bacterium | reverse complement strand
AATCCGAACAACCCGACCTTCATGTCATTCAGTGTGTGATTCAGGGTAAGGATACCACTTCCGGTGAAATAATTCTCACGGCACATCTGTATGAGGGGTATGTAAAAATGGGAGCAAATGACAATGCCTCGGGATCGGCAGCTATACTTGAAGTTGCACATCTGCTTAACAATCTGATCAACGAAGGGAAAATAGAAAAACCAAAAAGAAACATAAGATTTTTGTGGATTCCTGAATTCAGCGGAACAATTCCATGGGTAAATGCTCATAATGAACTGGTAAAAAAAGCGTTATGCGATATTAATCTGGACATGGTGGGATCAAGGTTACGTGATAGTAAAAGCTTTATGAGCCTGTACAGATCAGGGTACTCCACCGCAAGTTTTTTGAATGATGTCATGGAAAGTTATTTCAGATATGTGGGTGAAACGAATACGGATGGAATTACTGACTATCTTGGAAGAAGAGGTTTCGCCAGAAGAATTGTCTCTCCTGCAGGAAGTGATGATCCGTTTTATTATAAGATATATTCTCTTCACGGCTCCTCTGACAACGAAGTTTTTAATGACTGGAGTGTTGGCGTGCCTGCAGTAAAAATGGGAAACTGGCCCGACAATTATTATCATACGTCAGAAGACAATCCTGATAAATGCGATCCGACTCAATTACGAAGAGTAATTTTTATTGCAGCTGCTGGGGCATATACTATGGCATCTGCCGGTGAAGAAATGGCTATCAGGATACTATCAGAAATGTATGCCGGAGCAAATACAAGACTTGGAATTCAAATGGGGAAAGCCTCTGATATGATCTGGAATGCAACTGCTGAATCGATGAAAAGTGTCTATAAGAGAGCAGTTTACAATTTAGAAGGATTTATTTTGGTAGAAAAATCTGCTATCGAAAAAGTCAATATGTTATCCGGGACCCGGGAGGTTATAAATACTATTAATGACAGGAAAGAAAAACTTGATAACCTGCTTCAGATACAGCTAAACACTTTGCATGATTTAATGACCGTCAGAGCAAAGGAGTTGTCAATTGATGCTGTTACATTAAATCCGGATGATGCCGAAGAGAGCGCAATAAAAATTATTCCTGTTCCTACTGAAAAAGCAAAAACTATGAAATATGCCGGGTATAATGAGTATATAAGAAAGTTATCTTCCGATATTTTATCATCCTCCCCATACGTTGGAATAGTAAATACAAATGAAGCTGCTGGATTGGCTGATGGCAGGCGTAATCTGCTGCAGATAAAAAAGATGGTTGATGCGCAATTTGAGAAAGAATCCCCTTTGGATAAAATTATAAACTATTACAATGTTTTGAAGGAAGCCGGTTTGATGAAGTTCTGAGTTCTGACATTTGTTAAAACAGAGATCAGATATGCTTAAAATATTTAAATAAAATGTTATGAGTATCCGGAATGAATAATAATTTTTCAAAAATTATGAAATAATTGAATTTGAATTCAATTAAAATATTAATAAAGTTTTGGGAGATCCTTCGCTATCGCTCAGNNTCAGGATGACAGAATTTTGAGGGGTCACAGAGGGGAAAGAAGTGGCGATTCGATGCGAAATATGCAATAAAGTATTATTGTATACGAATCGCCACTTCTTTCCCCCCCAGACCACATACCCACGGTGTCATCCCGAGTGCCAACGAGGGATCTCCCCGGAGATGTTATAATTAAATATTTATTATTGATTGCCGATACTCACTTAAAATATTTTATTTTAACTTTATTGATTATAAAAAATACAACAGTTATGGAAAAACTTATTTCATGTTGCGGATTAGACTGCGCT
>PMEC01000150.1:8344-12260 GCA_003155705.1 Bacteroidales bacterium | reverse complement strand
GCCAGTGTCTGTGAAATCAGAAAATGTGCCGATACAAAGGGATTTAAAACCTGTGGAGAGTGCATGGAAATGGAGACCTGCAATCTGGTTTCGGGCATCCATAAAGGTGTTCCTGAAGCAAAACAGAATCTGATGAATCTGAACTGATTAACGGATAGCTTTTTAGGCTACATTAAGCTTCTGACTTCCGACTTCCGACTTCGAACTTCAGGCTTCCAACTTAAAAAATTAAGTGTCATTTTTACATTTATTCCTGAATATGACAGAAAAAGAAAATCTTATGCTTCCCGATAAGCAGATCATCCCCACAGATGATTATATCTTTTCAATTATAGGTGAAAAGAAGGTTCTATGGCAGGCAATAATGAATTATGTGTCTGAAAATTATAAAGATATGTCCGGTAGCTGGAATTATTATAATGACGGTAAACAGTGGTTATTCAAAATGGTACAGAAGAAGAAAACCATATTCTGGGCTGCTGTTCTTAAGGATACTTTCAGGGTGACCTTCTATTTTGGCGACAAAGCTGAGCCTTTGATAGATGCAAGTGAGTTGCCAAAGACAATTAAAGACGATTTTAAAAACGGCAAAAGATACGGCAAAATAAGGGCAGCCTCTTTAAAAATGTCGGATTTATCGGACGTTGAGTCTGTTAAAAAACTCATTCAGATTAAGTTAAAAATTAAATAAGGAATTGTTTTAAATTTCAAATTAAAGAAAAGCTGACATCCCCCTGGCCCCCTTCAAAGGGGGAATTCTACCTATTATGCCGTTGCGCCATTACGCCTTTATGCCTTTGNNTTTGCACCGTCCTTATACGTATAAATACCCCGGTTAAATAGGCTTTAAGCTTCTTTCCCTGCATTTTTATTTGGAATACTTTTGCTGTTAATCAATTAATACAACTTCTTTTTTATTAAGNNGCCATTTGTCCTGCTGCAGAGTTTTATAATTATGATCCAAGGAAAATTGTTGATATCGTTCAGACAAAAAATAATGATCAGATAATTGATCTTTTAAAATCTGAAGAGATATGGTATTGCGGAGAATGTATGTCATGCAAAACCAGATGCCCCCGCGGAAATGCGCCGGGACTGATTATTATGGCGCTTAGATCATTATCACAGGATCTTGGATATTTCGTTGAGTCGGAAAAAGGACGCCAGCAACTGGCAATTAAAAGAACTGTTGGTGAATGGATATTAAAATATGGTTATTGCCTTTATCTTGAGGGAGTTGGAACTTCTTTGCATCCGGAACAGGGACCTGTCTGGGATTGGATCCAGGATAACTGGAAAGATATTTTTAAAAGACTTGGCGCCAATTACCAGGGCGACGGGCCCGGAATTTTAAGAAAAATCCCCGAAGCGGCTATGGATGAGATCAGAGAGATATTTGAAGTTACCGGAGGTATGACCCGGTTTCAAAAAATTGAGGATTTCTCGAAGAAAAAAGCTGAAGAATTAAATATGAAGCTCGATGATGGAATTGATAATGATTACTTCAGGCATATTTACAAGACTGATAATAAAACACATACAAGAAGTTAAAGATATCTCAAATGAATATTGAAGGGAAAAAAGTCATCTGGAAAGATTATCAGAAAGAGATTGCTGATGACAAGTACTATTATGTCAGAAGCTGTGTAAGGCAGAACTTTTTTCCAGGTTCGGAAACTGCTTTTCTTAAAATAATGCGGGATGTTCTTGGTAAGGATGTCTATGAACACCCCTGTCATACCACCTGTACAGGTATTGGCTATCATAGTGATATTGTCCCTGTTGAAACCACAATGACAGTCGTTGCACGCCAGTTTGCGCTGATGAATGAAGCCGGTTATGAAAACCTTCTTCCTTCCTGTATTACTTCATTTGGCCTTTATACCGAGATCCTTGATACCTGGCACCATTTTCCGGCAGTCGAGGAAAAAATAAGAAGACAGCTTAAGAAAGCCACAGGAAGGGAGTTCACTGTACCAAAAAACCTGGCTCATGCCAGCGATGTGATTTATAAATTCAGGAAAGATATTGCCTCAAAAGCAAAATACAAACTGATCAACAAAAACACAGGTGAGCCCTTAAAAGTAGTTGATCATATCGGATGCCATTATGCAAAAATGTTCCCCTCAAAGGGAGTAGGCGGAGCAGAGTATCCATACGTTCTGACCGGAATGATAGAAGAGTGGGGAGGCCAGATAATAGATTATCCCGAACGAAGACATTGTTGTGGTTTTGGCTTCAGGCAGTACCTTGTTCAGGCAAACAGAGGTTTCTCCATAGCCTGCTCGAAAGAGAAATTTGAATCAATGCAACCTTTTAAACCGGATATGATAATAACAAATTGCCCGGGTTGTCCGATGTTCCTCGACCGCTGGCAATATGTTATAAATGAGATGGAAGGAAAGAGATACGGAAAGAACGGGGAGGGGATACCTGTTTTTACCTATGAAGAGGTCGCAGGTCTTGTACTCGGTTATGATCCATGGGATCTGGGACTTCAGATGCATCAGACTGATTGTGAGCCTGTTCTTGAGAAAATGGGAATTGATTATTCCCCTGAGGATAAATTCAAACTTAAAGCAGATAATAAACCGGAGCTTCATTCCAGTTTTGTAAATGGATGATTGTTAATGAGTAAACATATTGTCGTAATAGGAGCCGGAGTAGCCGGAATGGAGGCTGCAGGCAGACTGGCAAAATCCGGATTTGATGTTACAGTTCTGGAAAAGGAAAGTACTTCCGGAGGTCATCTTAATGACTGGTACAAACTTTTCCCGGACAGACGCGACAGCTCTGAGGTTAAAGAATATCTTGAAAATCTGGCCTCTTCTGAAAGAATAAAATTTCTGACCGGCACAACAATCGAAAAATTCAACAAGAAAGGTTCTTCTTATTCATTGATTACAAGTAATGGAGAAAACCTGCATGCAGATGCTGTGATAGTCGCCACTGGATTTGATCTTTTTAAAAGTTCCAGGAAAGAGGAATATGGTTATGGAATTTATGACAATGTAATAACCTCTGCNNTCCAAAAACTATCGGAATAGTTCATTGTGTTGGTTCACGTGATGAGAAAGTCGGAAATCTGTATTGTTCAAAACTCTGTTGTGTGACTGCGGTAAAACAGGCCATAGAGATCAGGGAGCATCTTCCAGAATCAANNTACCGTGAGGCCCAGGAAAAATGGGGAGTGAATTTTATAAGAGGTAAAGTCTCTGAAGCAAGCGAAAATATTGATGGTAAGCTTATTGTAAAGGTAGAAGATACTCTCGCCGGCCGGCCTCTAAGAATGGAAATCGATATGCTTGTACTTATGGCGGGCATGGAGATCTCTGAAGGTGGCAAAAAACTCGCCGGAATAGCAGGTCTGAATACCGGTGAAAACAGGTTTTTCGCTGCCACCGATCACCATTATGGCAGTAATATAAGCAACCTTAACGGAGTATTTTATGCCGGAACATGTACTGCTCCAATGAATGTTACAGAAACAATTTCACATGCCCGGGCTGCAGTTGCAGAGGTTCAGGATTATCTGAGAAACGATAACAGTTAGATGGAGAAATTCGGATTTTCAATATCAAAGGGAAGACAAATAAACTACGATTTGAATGATCGCAGGATTGCTGAATTCATTATTGAAAATGAACCAAGTTTCAGGCTATGCATTGCCTGTGGCGGATGTTCAGCTTCTTGTACTGCCGGTAACTTTACACAGTTCAGTTTAAGGGAATTGAATATATTGATCAGTCGTGGTGAGAATGATGTTCCCAGGAACGATATTAAAAAGTGCATGCTATGCGGAAAATGTACGCTTATTTGCCCCAGGGGTGTAAATACCCGTAATGTAATATTCTTAGCTAAACAGGCTTTCAGAAAATTTGACAGTTATGCAATTTGATCCCTTTGTCATACCATT
>PMEC01000150.1:493-8303 GCA_003155705.1 Bacteroidales bacterium | reverse complement strand
GGCTGGTTTTTGCTTATTTTTTTCGGAACACTTGAAGCTGATATATTCGGTACAAGACATCTTAATGCCCCCTACAAAGCTATTTTCTTTAAGTTTTTCAATCCAACCCATGGACAATCGGGTTTTGGATATGCATATTCATTCCTGATGGATTTAATTCTTGCTTTTATACTTTCAGGGCTGGTCCTGGCCATTATAAAAAGATTCTATTCAAGAATTGTCGGTATGAAGAAGACAACCAAGCTTAAGTTAAGAGACAGGATTGCGCTTATTTCACTATGGCTTATTTTTCCAAGCCGGTTACTTGCTGAAAGTTTCACGAGTGGAACCTATGGAACGGGTAGTTTTCTTACGGGGACACTTGGTTCATGGTTTGCTTCATTTCTGCCCGCCCATCAATTGTCCTACCCATTCTGGTGCCTCTATTCGCTGTCGCTCGGAACATTTTTCATTTTATTGCCGTTGACCCGGTATATGCATATTCCCACCGAACTTTTTTTAATTTTTATGAGAAACTCCGGGATCAGGACGGGCGATAAGGCAGGCTCTTATTTTGAAGTGCAGTCATTCTCGTGTTCTTCGTGCGGAATATGTATTGACAAGTGCCAGCTTAATTTCAGTGCTGGTATCACCAATGTTCAGTCGGCATACCTGATGAAGGGTATCCGCAACTATGATGATGTCTTCAATATTGCACATAACTGCCTGATGTGTGGAAGATGCGATCAGGCTTGTCCTGTCGGTATTGAACTTATGCCTATCAGGATGATTCAAAGACGGGAGGGTGATGATGAAAAGGATCTGAGGAGCATATGGAAAGGCTTCTTGCGAAACCAGAAAAATCCTCTACCGGTAAAANNCTGAAAGAAAATTCAGAAAAGCTGATGTTCTTTATTTTGCAGGCTGCATGACCCATCTCACTCCCGGAATAAAGATATCAATGCAAAAGATTTTAAAGGCAGCGGGTGAAAATTATTATTTTATTGATGAAGAGGGAGGAGCATGTTGTGGCCGCCCTCTGATGCTTGCAGGTCAGGACCGTGAAGCCCGTGAACTTATTAATTTTAATTCTGAGATAATCTGGAAATCAGGTGCTCATACTCTGGTAACCTCATGCCCGATATGCTATAAAGTTTTTAAGGAAAGTTATCATCTGGGCGCTGAGGTGCTTCATCATTCACAATATATTAAAAGGCTAATTGATGAAGGCAAAATAAGGTTGAATTATTCGCACAGTAAAGTTGTATATCATAATCCATGTGAACTTGGAAGGGGATCAGGAATCTATGATGAACCGATTGAAGTTCTTGCTCATGTTGCTGATTTGCAAAGAACTGAATATGATGGAAAAAACTCGCTCTGCTGTGGTGGTAGCCTGGCAAACCTGAAACTGGATTCTAGAAAAAAGACTCAGATTGCTACATTTACTGCTTCTGAACTGATAAAAAGTAAACCTGATATTCTTGCAACGGCATGTCCTCTCTGCAAAAAGACCTTATCTAATGTTACCCAGACAAGAGTTGCTGACATTGCAGAAATCGTAGCCGGTGAAATTTCTGCTATACAAAAGAAGAAAAGCAGGATTTCAATCCTGAATATAAAAGAGCTGGCGAATATTTCCTGATCAGACCGGGATAAAAGCCCGGCTGCATTTTATATTTCTCTCCAAATTTTATTTTGAAGTGATTAAAAGTTGAAAACAATAACTGGTACCTTTTTTTTTATTGAATTATTTCAACTTAATTTGCAGATGATATGTACAATGTTTTGGCTCTTGATCCGTTTATTCAATTGTTTATAGAAATCTACAAAAAGAGAATATGAGGAGTGCTTTAGTCACATTATCTTTTCTGGCAATAACATTAATTATTTATTCATGTGCCAATTCCGGTAATAACTCTGACAAAAATGCAAATAAAACCAGTGAGAAGATCAAACAGAGAGATGATGGAACAATAGATCTTCATATTGAAAAAGCAGCTTGTGTTGACGATAATACCAATCCTTCAGGTAATACTGCCGAGTGGACTTTTATCGTTTCCAAGCCAGGCCGATACAATGTGTGGCTTTCCAGTGCCACAATAGATACAATGGATCTTCAGTATCGCAATAAAGTAAAAATTAGTTTTCAGGATGAGTTGCTTGAAAAAAAACCGATTCGTAATAAAATTGTTTTAAATGCCAGTGATGTAAAATTTCCTTATTACAGGGCTGATTCCTTTATGGGGACATTTTATATTCAGGAACCAGGTGAGTACAGTATCCAGGTTATCAGTGAAAAAGTTATTGCCCAGTCGGATAATATTCAGAATACAACTGAAGCCAACCATACGAAATTGATTTCGCTCTTTCTGACACCTTCAACACGCTAGCTGTAATCAGGGAAAAACATAGATATTACATGTTTTTCTCTTCAATCCATTTTTTTGCATTAACAAACGCCTGCATCCAGGGAGTAATATCATCTTTTCTTCTGTCAGCGGGATAATATCCGCACTGCCAGGGAAAATATGCCCTTTCCAGATGTGGCATCATAACAAGATGCCGTCCATCTTTGGATGACAATCCAGCGACATCATAATCTGAACCGTTAGGATTGGCAGGGTAGGTGTGGTGGCTGAATTTCATTGTAATTTTGTACTCACTTTCAGGATATGGTAGTTTGAACCGGCCTTCTCCGTGTGCCACCCATATACCAAGTTCCATGCCTTCAAGATTTTCAAGCATTACAGAATTGTTCTTCAATATATTTACACTGAGAAAACCCGATTCGAATTTATGAGATTTATTTACAAGCAGTTTTGGCATCTCATTATGTTCCGGGTAAATTAGTCCGAGTTCAGCCATAACCTGGCATCCATTGCATACGCCAAGCGACAGTGTATCAGTCCTTTGATAGAAATTATCAAGCGTTTCACGGGCTTTCTCATTGTACCTGAATGCACCAGCCCAACCTTTTGCTGATCCAAGAACATCTGAATTTGAAAATCCCCCGACAAAAACAATCATACTGATATCATCGAGACTCTCCCTGCCTTCAATAAGGTCTGTCATATGAACATCTTTAACATCGAAACCGGCAAGATAAAGCGCATAGGCCATTTCCCTGTCACCGTTAACACCTTTTTCTCTTATTATTGCAGCCTTTGTTCCGCTTTTTTTATTTCTTACAGGAGATATGCCCAGTGATTTAAAACTGCCTTTGAATGATCCGAGTTTGAGATCCAGTTCATGATTCAAATAATTCTCAAATCTTTCTTTCGCATATGCTTGGCCACACTGACGACGATCAAGAAGATAAGAGGTAAGAAACCACTTTTCCCTCAGGGTATTTATATCAAAACTGATTGTCTCCTCATTATTTGAAACGATAATTGATCTCTCGAAAATCGGATGGCCGATTGAAAAATACGATATCCCGTGTTCAAGAAGGAAATCAGCAACTTCATTTTCATCTTTTACCTGGATAATAATTCCAGGATTCTGACTGAACAGAAGTTTTATTATATCTTCTTCCCCAATTGCTGTAAGGTCAACTTTTATTCCTCCGTTGGAATTTGAAAAACACATTTCAAGAAGTGTGGTTATCATCCCTCCCGCGGAAATATCGTGCCCGGAAATTATCTTACCTGTTAATATGAGCTCCTGAATGGTATTAAAGACTTCTCCAAAGTAAACAGGATCTTTTACTGTTGGTGTTTCCGTGCCCAACCTATTGATAATCTGAGCAAAACAGCTTCCGCCAATCTTAAATGAATCACGGCTCATATCGATATAAAGAAGGCTTGTATAAGGATCATTAAGAATAACCGGTTCAGCAATTTTCCTTATATCCTTTACTTCTGCAGCAGCTGATATAATTACTGTTCCCGGCGCATATACCACCTGATCACCGTATTTTTGAGTCATTGACAAACTATCTTTGCCTGTCGGAATATTTATTCCAAGATCAATGGCAAAATCGCTGGCGGCTTTCACTGCATCGTATAACCTTGAATCTTCACCGGGATTTTTGCAGGGCCACATCCAGTTAGCGGATAGAGAGACACTTTTCAGTCCGTCTTCAAGAGGCGCCCAAATTATATTAGTAAGAGATTCAGCTATTGACAGAACTGATCCGGCAGCAGGGTCGATCAATCCCGCTATGGGGGCATGTCCCAGCGAGGTTGCCATACCGGATTTACCCCGATAATCAAGTGCTATTGCTCCAAGATTATTCAAAGGAAGCTGAAGAGGTCCGGCACATTGCTGTTTGGCAATTCGCCCAGTCACTGACCTGTCGACTTTGTTGGTCAACCAGTCTTTGCATGCAACCTCTTCGAGTTGAAGAACCTGCTCAACATAATTATTAATTTTGTCAATACTATATTCAACTTCTTTGAATTTTGATACTTTGGTGGTATCATTCATTATTGTTTTGGGAGGATTCCCAAAAAGTGAATCGAGTAATATATCAATCGGTTTTTCACCTGTCAACGGATTTTCAAATGTAAATTTATGGTCACCGGTAATCTCTCCGATAATATAAAGAGGGGCTCTTTCTCTTTCTGCGATTTTCTTAAGTGTATCAATGTCTGTCTTTCTCATTACCAGACCCATACGTTCCTGCGACTCATTGCCAATAATCTCCTTTGCAGAAAGTGTAGTGTCGCCGACAGGCAGACTGCTTATATCGATTTTTCCACCGGTTGCTTCAACTAGTTCAGAAAGGCAGTTAAGATGGCCGCCGGCTCCATGATCATGAATTGAGATTATTGGATTATTTTCAGACTCACCTAAAGCCCTGATAGCATTATAGACTCTTTTTTGCATTTCAGGATTTGCCCTCTGGACTGCATTGAGTTCGATAGAACTTTCAAAATGACCTGTATCAACGGATGAGACTGCTCCTCCACCCATTCCTATCCTGTAATTGTCACCACCCAGAAGGACAATCAGGTCCCCTTTTTCCGGTATCTCTTTGACGCTGTCTTTCTTTTTACCCGTGCCAATACCACCGGCGAGCATTATTACTTTATCGTATCCATACTTTTTCAGATTCTCAAAATGTTCAAAAGTAAGAACTGATCCGCAGATGAGAGGTTGCCCGAATTTATTCCCAAAATCGCTGGCCCCGTTTGAGGCTTTTATAAGAATATCTTCAGGTGTCTGGTACAGCCATGGTCTTGCTTTAGTACCTTTTTCCCATGGGCGATCTCCGTCAGGACGAGGATATGAAGTCATATAAACTGCTGTTCCTGCAACCGGGAAGGCGCCTTTCCCACCTGCAATACGGTCCCTTATTTCACCTCCTGTTCCTGTTGATGCGCCATTAAATGGCTCGACAGTGGTAGGGAAGTTATGTGTTTCAGCTTTGATGGAAAGAACAGATTGATAGTTCTTTATTGTAAAAAAATCTGGTTTGTTTTGAGTTGCCGGCGCAAATTGCTCAACAATGGGGCCCTTGAGAAATGCACAATTGTCTATATATGCAGAAACAACTTTATTGCGGTTCAGATGTGTTGTGTTCTTTATCATCTGAAAAAGAGTGGATTCCTGTTCCACACCATCTATAATGAAGATACCGTTAAATATTTTATGACGGCAATGCTCAGAGTTGACCTGTGAAAACCCAAATACCTCACTATCTGTCAGTCTACGNNGATGTCTTCGACGTAAATAAGAGGATCCGGAGTTCTGTTTATAGTAAATATTGTCTGATCCAGATTATGGTACATTGCCTGAAGCATCGGATCAAACTCAGGCTTTTTAGTTTTTATAGGAAGGAATTCCTCTATCCTTTTAATCCCTTTTAAGCCCATGTTTTGCGTAATTTCAACTGCATTAGTGCTCCAGGGTGTGATCATCTCTTTTCTCGGACCGACAAAAACGCCTTCGATCAATTTATGATCAATCAGAGTTGCATCATTGAGAAGCCAGATAAGTTTTTCTATATCTTTTTTTGAAGATTTTTTTATGGTCCCGACTGCGATAATGTTTTTTGAATGGCATTCGAAAAAGAGAATCATAGTTCAGAAGTTAATGTATTGACAAATAGTAAATTAAATTTCAATATAAAAAGGTTAACCAGGAAGTAAATATAATATAATTAGAAATTATAAATTATAAATTATAAATTACGAATTAGCAATTCCTAATTCCTAATTCTTAATTTGTAATTACTACTGATGCGTTTGATTTCAATATATTATAGTGCCGCGAAGTGGCACAATCTGAATAACCGTGGGTGTAAACCCACGGACAACTGTAGACTGAATGTTTCAGCCCTAAAGGGGCTGAATATTAGACTGATACTACGAGGTCATTATTCAACCCCTCCGGGGTTGCCTGAGGGTTTTCTTGTCTTAACCGCGGGTTATGCCCACGGTTATTGTAATTAAACCCCTTCGGGGTTAACAGATCAATTCAAATCAAAAAATCAAAGAATACTTGTATTTTATTTATTATCAATAATATATAACCATATTTATCAAGTTAATGCATCATCAGTGATTCGTAATTATTAATTCCTGATTATTTGAGACCGCTTCGTTTGAGAAGGGCATCGATTGTAGGTTCTTTTCCTCTGAAATTTTTATACAGATTCATCGGTTTATCCGTTCCTCCTTTTTCGAGAATATTTTTTCTGAAGGAAGAAGCAGTATCCCTGTTAAAAAGCCCGGTTTCCTTAAAATGAAGGAAAGCATCCGCATCCAGTACTTCAGCCCATTTATAGCCATAATAACCTGCTGCATAACCTCCTCCAAAAAGATGTCCGAAAGAACAGCTCATGTTAGTTGTTTCAATTAAAGGAAACAGGTTGGTCTTTTTCATGGCAGTTGTTTCAAAATCNNCATCTTTGATCTTCTTTATCATCTCATCCGGAATCTTTTCGCCCGTTTCAAAATGGACAGCCCAGGTATCGAGCCATTCCTGTTCATAGGCCCAGTTTTCCATTAATTGTGACGGTAGTTCAACAAAGTCGCGGGAAACATTTGTTCCCGCCAGACTCTCATAGGTGCACCTCGATAGCATCCCATGCAGAGCATGACCAAATTCATGCAGAAATGTTGTTAACTCACTGAATGTCAGGAGTGAAGGCTTGGTTTCAGTAGGTCTGCTGAAATTTGTCACAATTGAAATAATAGGTCTTATCTCTTTTCCATCCTCAAATCGCTGGTCCCTGTAACTGGTCATCCAGGCTCCGCCACTTTTTCCTGCTCTTGGATGATAATCAGTGTATAAAATTGCAAGTAAACTGCCGTCATGGTCTGTTACTTCCCAGGTTTTAACTTCAGAATGATAGACCGGGATTTTCTTATTTTCAGAGAAATGTAATCCATAAAGTTTTGATGCCAATCCAAAAATTGCATTTTGAACGTTCTCCAGATTAAAATACGGCTTTAGGATCTCATCATCAATATTATATAGGACTTTTTTTAGTTTTTCTGAGTAATAAGCCCAGTCCCATCGCTCAATCTCTTCCGAATGTCCGTTTGCCCTGGCGAAATCTCTTAGTCTGTCAAAATCTCTTAATGCTGTAGGATGGCAGGCAGAAAAAAGTTCATTAATGAATGATTCGACTTTTTCAGGAGTTTCAGCCATGCGGTCACCTAGTACCATCTCAGCAAAATTATTGTAACCCAGTAATCTGGCTAGTTCAAGTCTCAGGTTTACTATCTTAAGGACAAGCGCACGGTTATCATGATCATCTCCATGGAATGCCCTGGAATTGTAAGCTTTCAACATTTTCTCCCGCAGGATTCTGTTCTTCGAGTACTGCATAAATGGCACATAGCTTGGAAAATGAAGGGTAAATATCCAGCCCTCT
>PMEC01000150.1:0-473 GCA_003155705.1 Bacteroidales bacterium | reverse complement strand
GATATCTCTCTGAATCGCACCCTGTTTTTTTCATCAAGACCTGCACCACCCAGGTGGAAATTCCTATATTTTCTTTCCAGCAGAGTTTTCTGTTCAGTGTTTAGTCCGGATGTTTCTTTATTTTCGAATATTTTCCTGATTCGTTCGAAAAGTTTTTCATTCAGGGTAATGTCATTTGAAAAGCGCGTAAGAAGTGGCGAAACCTCCTGAGCGACAGCCTGAAGCTCTTTTGAAGTCTCGGCACTGTTAAGATTGAAAAGGATCGAAGAGACTCTGCCTAAATTCTCACCGACACGATCCAGCGCTGCAATTGTATTCTCAAACGTAGGAGTATCAGGATTTTCAGTTATTCCCTTGATTTCTTCTGTAGCTGATCTGATAGTATCTTCAATTGCAGGCTTATAATGAGAAGGCAATATTAAATTAAAGGGAGGAGTTTCAAATGGAGTTTCCCATTTTTGCAGCAGTGGATT
>PMEC01000054.1 GCA_003155705.1 Bacteroidales bacterium | reverse complement strand
TTTGAACTTACTCCCCAATCGTATATTTTTGAAATAAATCCATATTTAAATTCAGCAGGTACAAATACAGGTAAGTTTGTCAATCCGCCAACTGCAGGATACAACATCGTGAATTCGCCCGACGCTAATCTTATGAAGGAAAAGAAAAATATTTCTAAACAGGTGGTATGGAGATATTCCAGTAAAAACAATACATCCTTTTATAGCACAATTGGATCCAGCGCTCAGCGTTTGCCAAACGGGAATACTTTTATATGTTCAATGAACGATGGCCATTTCTTTGAAATTTCCCCCTCAGATACTTCTGTTGTGTGGGAATACATTAATCCTGTTACACGTGATGGAATAAAGAAAATAAAAGTAGATAATTATCCTACCTACAATGCGGCTTTCAGAGCTTACAGGTACACAAAAGATCACCCGGCTTTGAAGGGTAGAGATCTGACTGCCGGGAAGACTTTAACAGGGTTTGATCCGGATTATTATGTCGCTAAAGATGTTGCTTCAGTGAAGAATATTGAAGCTTATTCTGAATCTGTTAATATATTGAATCAGAATTACCCGAATCCTTTTACTTCCAGTACTACAATTGAATTTGAATTACAGAATAATTCGCGTATAAGTTTAATAATTTATGATTATTCCGGAAGTCAGGTAAAAACGCTGATTAACAGCAATTATCCCGCCGGTAAATATTCGCTTACCTGGGATGGAACCAATGGTAATAGCATGATGGTATCAAGGGGAATTTACTTCTATATTCTAAGTGCAGATAATCAGAGAATTAGCAAGAAAATGATTTACCTCAGATAGATTATGGGTTGAATGATTACACTGCATCAGTCAGACGGCTGAATTTTGAAAATGTCTGCATAACATTGTCAACATAGGTTTTGGATACCGGGATNNTTCTCGAAATTAACCATATAAGACCTATGGCAACGAATAATTTCTGTTCCTGCAAAATTCTCTTCCATCTTTTTCATAGTATCACGCAGAAGGTATTTTGAAACCTTGCCCTTATTGAGATAACAGATGCTTACATAATTCTCAGTCGATTCAAGATACAGAAGACTATCCTTTTTTACAGAAAATTTAAGTATCGATTTGTCGTCATAGAAAGGTATCATGTCTCTGGTGTTACCGGAGAAAGACTGAATATCTGCCATTCTCTCTATCTGCTCCTTCTTATCCCGCCAGGAAAAATAGAGCCACATTACTGAATATGGCAGCAAGAGAACCAATGCTGTATTGGTTGCTGACAGCTTTACCAGATCAGTAAAAAGTCTTATATCCTTCAATATAAACTTTTCAAATATTGCATAAAACAATGCCATAAACATTATTTCCGCAAAAATCCAGGCAAGGTATTGAAGCATGTTAATAATATGTCTGCGACAGACATAATACATTATTATCCTGCTTATTACAACAACCAGAACTCCGGTCAGAATTACCAGACTTGAATATGTCAGGAACTGCAGTTTTGTAAGATTGAACCATTTATCTGCACCAAATGGCGAATAAATATTTATAAATACCAGGGCGAATAGTGCAGTAAATAGTACTAACCTGACAATATTTCTTTTTTCAAAGAGATAGGAAGGAAGAGGTTTCTGAATGTCCAGCATCCGGTTGCTTTTATTTAGTACAAATTTAGTTTTTTTCTTTCTTAAGGGGAATTTTTTTATTTGAGTTATAAATCTGATGTGAAATTCTATCCCATATTTTAATATTCCGTCACTCATTTTCAATTTACATCCCTGAGAATATTCATCCAGCACATTTATTTGTCAGAATCATTCGGCGGTTTTTCCTTTGTAAAAAATTCAATATTAATGGGATCATATGGAGTACACCAAAACAAATAATGAATTAAGATCAGTTTTTGATCCCGATAAAACTGAAATTAAAATCCCCGGTTCGGATATCAGGATTCTAAATTCTGAGTTCATTTCAGATTCAGTGCCGAATGTTTTCTTTAACAAGAATGATGTTTCGGTTTCAGAGAATATTAAATTTTCATATCCTCTATTTGTACCAGCTGACAGCAACAGCAAAAAGGTCATCTTATTACTTCATGGGCTAAATGAAAGAAGCTGGTTGAAATACCTGGCCTGGGCTTACTATCTCTCACTTAATACAGGAAGCTACGTAGTTCTTTTCCCTATTTCGTTCCATATAAACCGTTCTCCTGTCATGTGGAAGGATCCCAGGGCAATGATGCCATTTCTTAAAGAGCGGAAAATGACCTATGGGGAAATCGAGATGTCAAGTTTCGCTAATATTGTTTTAAGTAAAAGGCTCACTGAAGACCCCATGCGCTTCTTTAATTCAGGCTACCGGACAGTATGTGATATTGTGAAGCTCATGTCTCTAATTAAGAAGGGCGAACATCCGGTTATTCCTTCCGGCAGCAGAGTAAATATTTTTGCATATTCAATCGGAGCTTTTCTTGCCCAGATAATTTTAATGGGTAATCCCGAAAATCTCTTTTCAGATTCACGCCTGTTTATGTTCTGCGGTGGATCTGTCTTCAGCAATATGCAAGGAACGTCGAAACTAATCATGGATAGCCTGGCCTACGATAAAGTATATAACTTTTATATGGCAGATTTTGAAAAGGAAATTAAAGAAAGGGGGCCTTTGATTGATTTTCTTTTCAACAGCCAGATCGGCATGGCTTTCAGATCGATGATAGATCTGGAAAGGTTCAGAAAATTCCGCGAAAATGTGCTACAGAGATTAAAAGAACAGACCCGTTCGATTGCTTTATCCAAAGATACTGTGATCCCTGCCAAGGGGATTGTCAAAACTATGAACTGGAAAACCAGAGATAATCATAATCCTGCCCATATCTGGGACTTTCCCTTTCCCTATTCACATGAAAATCCATTTCCAATTTTTGACACGCCACTCAGCCTTTCAGTTGACAGAAGCTTTGAACGTCTGTTCTCAGAAGCAAGTTTATTTCTGGCATAGTACCTACAACTTTACAATATTCAACTTGAATTTCTGAATTTCAGTTCAGAGAAATTGGTTTTGTTTGATATCATGGTAATCCGAACTATTTCTTTTTAATTTTGAAAACAAATTGAAACAGAAATGATCTTCAGAAAAATCTCGGGTGGATTATCTTTATTTTTTTTCACAATTACCTGCTTCTCACAAACTGAAAACATGGTACGCAGAGACACTGTGTCTTCTGATCTGCGGACCAGCTACAACAGCTCCCTGATTTACCCGGGAATAAGAGTGGGGATTGAGTTCCCCGTTTATTTCGTTTGTGTGAAAAAAAACTTTGATTCAGAGGTACCAAAGATAATTTCAAAAGGCAGGTTTATCTCCATGAATGCGGGCTGGTACCATCAAACAAATTTTCACGACAATCTCTATTTTACTGCTGAATGGACAATGAGGCGAACCAAAGAGAATGGGTTTTTCACAGAATTCAGTTCAGGATTTGGATGCAGCAGAACTTTTCTGGGCGCTACCACTTACGAGACAGATAATACAGGAGGTGTGGATATTATTAAATCGGCAGGTTATAAATATGCAATGATAATTGTCGGAGGTGGACTTGGATATGATTTTTCAAAAAAAAAGGAAATACCATTATCCATATTTTACAAGTTTGAAATGATGGGAATGTTTCCATATAACAGTACTCTTTATTTCAGACCTGCTATGGAACTGGGCATCATATATAAACCTATCAATTTTATTCCTTTCTTAATAAAAACCAGGGTTAAGACAAAATGAAATATTTTATTAACTCATTTATTGCTATTAGTCTTCTTTTTACATCGTGTCAGAAAGAGAAGATCACCATTGGAACAGGTGTCTCCGAGAGTTTTTATGTCGAGAATAACGGAGCCTCAATGCGCGTTCTTGTCGAGGGAAACACATCAAGTTCAGAGTTTATTCTGTGTGTGCACGGAGGACCGGGGACAAGCGCATATTTTTATAACACGGACTATATAAAACATAACCTGGGGGACAAATATGCACTCGTCTTTTGGGATGAAAGGAATGCCGGCGCATCGCAGGGAAATTCAAATGGTAAGAACCTTACTCTCATACAGATGACAGATGATCTGAAAAAAGTTATCCAGGTTCTAAAATACAGNNTTTGCAGATGGGAGCCAGAATTATCCATTAAACGATTCTCTTACAAGACAGATGCTTCTTACGTACGGACAACAGCAGATTGCATTAAATAAAAATCAGGCAAAGTGGAAGGAGATTGTTTCCTGGTGCAATTTACATACGGGTAACTTTTCCTTCGATGAATCAAGTCAGTTAGAGGATTATGCCGAAGCTGCCGAAACCTATTTTGACGAAGTCACTAAAGTTGATTACCTGAAACTTTTCGGGAGCGATGCCATAAANNTCCGTGCCGGTTTTGATTCTTTTTGGTCAATATGATTTTGTATGCCCAAAAGGTTTGGGGGATGATCTTTTTAACAAAATTAGCACTACTGATAAAAAGATTGTTATTTCACCAATCAGCGGACATGATATAATGCTTCAGGATGAAGTTCTGTTCTGCAATGAAATAAATGAGTTTGTCAGAATTCACAGATTAATTCCAATATAGGTAGTAGTATTCACAAGATATTCACGACAATTAGCTTTAGCCCGGCGGTATGGTGTTCAAATGTTATACCGTTGCACCTCGTACCATTGAACCGTTATACCGTTATGCCATTGAGCCGTTGAGCCTTTGCGCCGTTACGCCTTAAATATCGGCTTTCCCAGACAACAATTCTTAAACTTCTTCCCGCTCCCGCATGGGCAAGGATCGTTCCGGCCCACGCGCTGCTGACGATTGCGGATCGGCTGCGGCTTGT
>PMEC01000228.1 GCA_003155705.1 Bacteroidales bacterium | reverse complement strand
GTTTATTATTGATCAGATAATCAAACAAATCCCTTTCCCCTTTAAGATTGTAAAAGTAGTTGTAGGCCGAATTGGCATCTGCTGAATCAGATTCTCTGCATAAGACTTTCAGAAAATCAAAATCAGGATTACCGAGATTTGAATTAAATAAATTAAAATCACATATTTTAAGGTCATCATTATCATCGTCATTTTTAAATGATGACTGAGAAGAAATTAATTGTAAACACTTGTTCTTTCTTTTGAAATAATAGTTCCGAATATTAAGACTTGGTGAAAAGTATTTGAAATATGAATCATTGTTGTCAATTAAATGATTCACTAATGCATCTTTGTCTGAATAAATTTGAATGATAGTCCCATTCAGCGACAGAATAATTCTTAACCAGCTGACAAAATCTTTTTCTATCTTATCGGATAAAAGAATTATATTTTTAAACCACCCCTTTGTTTTATCAGGATCAGGTAATAATGATAAAATTCTAAGTGTTTTTTTATCATTTTCTTTCTTGGTTAAAAATAATGTGGACTTAGTCAAAGGTTTAACCTTTTGGGTAACCTTATCCGGATAAATTGTTTTACTAAAGATCGGATTATCATCAATGAATTCAATCTTGTAACCATATTTTTGAAAATTATTGTAAAGAGGAGTACCCTTAAAAATATGTAATAAATTATGAGTATAGAAATCGATATTTACATTTTTATCTATTGTATCAATTGTTCTTTTTGCATCCCTGTAAGTCTCATTAGGCAGTCCGATCATAATGCTGGCAAAAACGTTCTTTATACCTATTTTCTTTGCATAAGATGATATCAGCTCAAGCCGTTCAATAAACCGAATTTCCTTTTCTAACTTGTCTGATGGATTATCTTCCGGTTTACAAACCTTGCCAATAATCCTCAATGTTCCTGGATTTGCACTTTCAAGTGAGAAACCTACTGAAACAAAACCTGCCTCATTCATAAGATCCAGTAACTCCTCATCAGCAGTGTCGCATCTTGTAACACAGCCAAGAGGAATTTTTATCTTGTTTTCTATTATTGCCTTACAGATACTTTTTGCTCTCTGAGGTATTAATGAAAAGGCATCGTCAAAGAAATTCAGGCTTTGATTTCCGGCATTAAATCCTGAAATATAATCCAGCTCACTTATTACTCTGTCAACAGAGTGTGTTGTAAACCTTCTTTTAGACAAAACAGCACAATTACAGTAAACACAATTCTGGTTACATCCTCTTGCTGTCAAAAGACCTACCTCATAAGCATCTGCCCCGGGTATAACACCATTCAGGTAGGGGGAAGGGTATTTGTCGAGGTAATCAGTAATTCTAGAATTATTGACAAAAATATTGCTGTCTGTATTAAAGCATATTCTATTTTCACATCTGTAGGATATCCCTTTTATCTGTTCTAATCCGACTCTTCCTAAATCAAATCCAGTACCCGATAAAAGTGTAAAGAACTGTAAAAATGTCTCTTCACTCTCATTCCTGAAACAGACATCAATAAAGGGATATTTTTCAAGGATAAATTCCGAATAGTTTGTTGATGTAGGACCACCACAAGTTATAATAGTACCTGGCGAGACTTTCTTAATCTCCTCTGCTATTAAAACAGATGTTATAAAATTTGAATTGTAAACAGTGAAACCAACTACCCTGGGATTACGAGTCAAAATTTTTTTTACGCAACTCTTCAGGTTAATTGTTTTCCCGAAGATAAACTGTTCCGCTATATACCCATTAATCCTTAGTAAAGAAATTATGTAACTGCTCCCGATGTGGTAGAAAAATCTACTGTTTATATTTTCACCGGAAGGAGCAAATACAAATATACAATCCACCCTATTTTGGGGGTTATTAAGCATAAAGGAAGAAAGCGATGGCTATTAACTGAAATGTTAAATTAAATTTTAATAGTCATATTTTACATTACGTCCCTGTAGGGTCCGACATTGTAGAAGCGATACTTCTGCTTAATATTGAAGACATCTTAGCATTGGTTACTTTGTTCCTGGCAAGTATGTGAAATATAGAACTTCGCAAAGCCTCACCTTTTCGCCCCTTCTTAATCTCAGAATGAATTTCACCAAGAACTTTTTTCGCTTTTTTATCTCCAAGAAGAGTGTGAAAAATTTCTTTAAGAGTCAGCTTTTCAAGATTAATCTGTTTTTTTGTTGCCATAATACCTCCTTTTATTAAGAATTTAGAACTATAATTAAAATCTTACCCGGATGTAAATATTTAATATGATCTGAGGCCCAAAGTATTATGCAAATAAAGATAGTAAATATATTGATTATCAAGGCAATTTTAGGAATGTTTTTTATAGCATAATAAAAAACTAATAAGTTGGTAGCTGACTGGAAGAACCGGTTGCGATGACCACTGAATTGGAACAAACTGACCATAAAAAACAATGGTTAATAATAAAACTTGAAATTTTGCTCAAACCATGACAATTCTATTGAATTATTCCAGAGTTATTGTTTTCTCGATTTTCTTATTCTGAAAACAAAATACCAGGCAATACTAAGAAATAATATGACGAGATTAGAAACAGCAAAAACAACAATACCTATCTTCTCAAGAACTGAATATGAATTCCCATAATAAACAGAGAACATTAAATAAATATTCCCCACGATTGATATTAAAAACATTATACTCAATATTATTTTCCCCATTATTTGAAATTTTAACCAAAGTTATTAGTTTTTCAGCGAAATAATTTTCATTCAGCTATTATCAGTCCCGTATTTAAATTTTTAAACTTTTTGCAACTTTATTTGTTGTCATTCGTTCTATTGTATGTCAAAGAAAAGGGGGAAAAACAGATTTCGAAATTTTTATCCGGTTCAGATTAAACCTTTAAACATATTAAGCATCTAAGAAGAGTATTAAGCAAATAAACGTTAAACTAATATTATGATTATGAAAACAGGAAAGATTATTTTAAGGCTATTCTTCCTTATTGCAGCAGTAAGTCTCTCATTGTCTTCCTGCAAGAAGGATTCTTCATCTTCAAGCGGTTCGATAACAAGTCAACAGGCAGTTCAGGTGCTGAATTCAGATGCCCAGGATGCATTAGCGGATAAAACGGAGGAAGATATTGACAACAATCTCGAAGAACTGCAAAACAACAATTATGTGGTGGCCGTTACAAAATCCTTCGAGGCAGGGACCCCGACAAATTCGGTTGTTATAACCGTTGATCATCCTGACACAACTACTTTTCCAAAAGTGATTACAATAACCTACTACACTTATAAGGATAGTTGTGCCAATGAAAACATTATCAAGAACGGTAAAATCACTATCACTATTACTAAGCCTGTTGCTAACCATGCAAGGCTATTCGCCAGGGCATTTAGTTTTACCAATTTTGCTGTAACAACTGATAGTACAACAGTTATTATGAATGGCACACGTACAGTTACCAGAACCAAAGATGCTATTAAACTCAGTTCGAATGTATCAGCCAGGATCTCTGTAACTGACAATATTACGGCTTCCCTGAGTTATGCAATAGCAGTTACCGGGAAAACCGATACACTTAAGTTTACACGAGTTGTCAATAAAGTACGTACAGCAATTGCCTATTTCAAAAATGTTGGCGTTGCAAACATAAATTTCAAACATGTTGCTTCATTTGATACATTAACATATAATGGTACGGTTACGGGAGTCAATGAAAAGGGCGATACATATTCAAAGACTATTACAATACCTCTTATCATTACTAACTATATGGGAAGCCTGGTGGTTACGTCCGGGACAATGACCTATACCGTTGGCTCGACCGATTCATATCAGATATCTTTCAAGGCAGACCCGTCTAACAAGCATTTGACGCTGGTAACAGTTACAAACAATCTGACAGGTAAATCCAAGAGCTTCGACCGGAGATTCGGGAGAGTATTCAGCAAATGGTGGTAAAATATATTAAGTATTAACAGTAAAACCGGTCAGAGAACCGGTTTTTTTATTTCAATGAAGCTAGTCTTTAATGCATCTGACGGAAGCGCCATTCATTTTTAAAAACGCTGTTCTCGAAATCTGACCCGACTGAACGAAAAGGGATCTTATCCAGCTATTAGAAACATCACCTTCTGTAGATGACCACCAGTAGCCATAACTCCCCAGGTATGAAAATCCTCCGGTAACGTTTCTATAACCTCCCGGAAGTGCTTTAAAACAACTTTCATTTGTCGCATCCAGATTATATGGTGTAACCCAATGTGAATTTCCGCCTTCTTTAAGTTCACTGCCTGCAATAATATATCCTCCCAGTGTTGATTCAAGAGTAGTCCATTCAGAATCCGTGGGAATATGCCATCCGGCCGGACAAACTTTTCTGGGGTCTGTTATCGTATACCATGTATATAATTTACCATATATTTTTGCATTAGCATCATCTCCACCATATGACCACTGGTACTCAGGGGAGATTACATTGGAAATATCCTGAGTCGATGGACTGGTCGTACCAATGAGGTCACCATTGAGGAAATGAGATGTTCCTAAATTTTGTGCCATCCATAATTGCGGACCAATTTTTACAGTTTCATAGATGTTCTTTTCATAGTCAGTAATCGTCCCGGGCGTGGTAAAATTTACCTGATCTCCCAGGCTTTCTCCCTTTGCATTTTTTGCATAAGCTTTAATAAAATATTGAATGTTGGGAAGAAGCCCGGATACTTGTCCGAGAAAAGAACCTGTATCGCTTGCAATTTGAAGCTGTGTACCAGTTGTCTCAGGATTTTGTGAAATCCCCATATATATTCCACAACCAACGATTTGTGATCCTCCATCAGATTTCACCATGCAACCTATTGTAGCAGAGGTTGATTCAACATATAAAGGAGTATAGGTTATTACCACAGGTAATGAGATTCTATCTGTTTTTTTACAAGTTGTAAATGTGAAACCAAATATTATGAATATCAGAAAACTATAAATACTTTGTGTTTTCATCTGACAAAAGATTAATAAACACTCTCATTCATTGAATATCGTCAGCCGACATTCCCGGACAGATGTAATCAATTTCAGGGAGCTCTGAAATGTTTAACTTAAGTGACATTTTTTTTGGGTAACCTCCCGATATGCAATTCCTTTTGTGCTTTTGACAACGCGTCAAATAAGGGAAGGTTACGCATTTCCTCAATATCCTTTTGCTTGTTTACGTTTACAATAACTATATCTCCCATGCCTTTTCCATATTCTCCCTTGAAATCGTAGAATCCTGCAATAATAGTAAGCTGACCGGACTGTATCAGATCTTTATATTTTTTGCAGGCAATATTTACCTGGTAATCGAGATTCTTTTCAATAACAAGTGTCTGAAGTTTTTCAAAATCTTTTTTTGTTTCAAATTCCTTAATAGTGGGCCTCAAAAAGTCTAGTTCGTGCTTAATATTGTAAGATTCTTTTTCGAATCCTTTCATGAATGCTTTTATGGCCCCACAATCGGAATGCCCCAGAAAAAACAATAAAGGTGTTTTCAGATGATAAATGCCGTAATCTACAGAACCTTCTGTCGATAAGATCTGATTTCCTATATTCTGTATTGAAAAGACTTTGTTAGAGGTATCAGGCATCAGGGAATTGAGCGGTACACGTGAATCAGAGCATGTGACCAGTGTAATAAAAGGCTTTTGCTCATTATTGAAACTTTCGAAATATTCGTGTGGATGGGTCGATGTAAAATAATTATTTCCTAAGACAATTTGGGAAATAATTTCAGGAGGAAGTAAAGTTTTAGGCTTGATTGGTGCTTTCTTAATATCTGGTTCTCTTTCGCCTATTGCTGTCACAACCACGTCGTGGAGTGTGTCATGCCGGCTGACATGCCCGAGTAAATGTTCAATATCTTCAAATCGCAGTATATCTCTTACTTCAGAGTGTGCTTCAGCGATTTTAAAAATTATGCTCATTTCTTCCAGTTGTAAGAAGAATCTTTTTATCAGTCTNNACATAAGAAACATTAAAATAGACCAGGGGCGATTCAACCCTGAATAAAAGTACACCCGGAAGCAATTCATTGTCGGGATGACGTTTAATATCTGTAAATCTGTCTGTCCCCGGGATTCTTCCAAGAAACGCAATATGAGGACTCGATACCGTTCTTAATATCAAGATCAGGGAAGCAAGGGCACCGATAAGAACCCCCTGAAGAATGCCAAAACCGATTACAGATACAAGCGCCAGAGTAGCAATAACAAAATCAAATTTGTTATGTTTCCACATGCGNNGTTAAAAACATCAGACAAATACCTATGCAAACCGAAGCAACTACAAGGGATACAGGGGTTTTGGCCCCTGCTTCATCATTTACCGCTGATTGTGATAACCCGCCGCTGACCGGATATCCGTTACCAAGAGATACTGCCAGGTTAGCCAGTCCCAGCGCCAGCAATTCCTGATGGGCGTCAATTTCATATCCGTTCTTTTGCGCTAAAGTTTTTGCTGCAGAAACACTCTCAATATAAGCCAGAAGAAAACAGGCAAATGCCAGATAACCAACACTCTTGATGTCGGCCCAGTTTAAAGATGGTATATGTAATTTTGGAAGTCCGGCAGGGATAATTCCCACAGTCTTAAAACCATGTGTTGCCAGTGGTGTAAAAGAGATAATTATGATTGACAATATAACTACAATTATTGCAATCGGTTTTCCGTGAAATAATTTTTCGCCTATAAGGATGAACATAAAAGAGATAATTCCAAAAATAAGAACATAGAAATTTGTGCCAGGCAGCTGATGAATAATATTAATCAGTTTGGCGAAAAAATCATTTCCGCCACCGGCAACTCCAAACACTTTGGGTAGTTGTGTAAGCATTATTGTTAATGCAGCCCCGGCTTTAAATCCAACCAGAACTGTTTCGTTTATGAAATTAATCATGCTGTCAAGATGCAGGAAATATGCTAATAAACTCATGCCGGCAAATACAAGTGCGGTTAGTGAAGCCAGATCAAGCCATCGCTGAGGGTCTCCGCCGGAAAGGTTGGCGAGGGTTATTCCTATAACCATTGATATTGCTGAAGTTGGGCCTATTGCGAGTTGTTTCCCACTGCCAAGCAGTGCATAAAACAATCCTCCTAAAAGATAACCGAAAATTCCGTATTGTGGAGGTAAACCGGCCAGGGTGGCATAAGCCAGCGATACAGGGATGGCATAGGCTGTAAGTGTGATACCGGCAATAGTATCTGAACTAAGCGTTTTTAAATTATATCCTGACAGCCATTGCAAAGGGGGAAAGTGTTTTTTCAATTTTTTCCTTTTTAGTTGGTTTCTGCCACTGCTAATTTAGTAAATCAAATACAAAGATTAATTTGATCGATTTATTTTGTTAATAGTTATTGAAATCATTCTTTAATTTAAAGATCTGTCAATTGATGACTTTACCGCATAGTTGTCCATTTCCCAACATACTCTTCCTAAAACAATTGCCGGATTAATTTTATATTTTACAGAGAAGCTTATTATTTTCTCATCTGTTACCTGATTAAGATTACCTAGTTTTTTAAACTGTTGGGGAGGGATAAGGTTGTTGCTTGCAAACAGATCAGCTTCATCTTCTTTATAATTCTTTTGTCGTTCCTCTTCAAGATCAAGAAACTGAGTCAATTTATCTTTTTGCAAATGTTTACAGATATGCCCTAACTCATGGAAAAGCGTAAATGCATAATTATCAATGCGTTTATGCCTCAAAGTCAATCCTATGGCAGGATTATTGCCACTCCAGAACGAAAACCCATCCACAGGTGTTTTTTCAAACTTCTCCTGAAAAACCAGTTTAATACCATATTCGGACATAATCTTACTGCTTTGCACGCGAACATTTTTGTTTTTTACAAATACTGAATGAAGTTTAACTTTTAATTCCTCAATTTTTGTTGGATCATATGTACTAACCTTTTCTTTATCAGCCAGCCACATTACAAGTCTGCTCCAGCCAAACATATTTACCTCATCCACTTTCAGTTTCCCAGACTTTCTATATAAAAACCCTGACTTATATGATGCGAATGAATTAACCAGTTCCTCAAGAGTGTCTGTCTGGTATATTTTTTTAATTGTTTGAATGTCTTCCGGTATATCATAAGTTAAATATCCAAATTTGAAAAAAAACTTAACCGGTACATATTGTTTGAATAATTGCCATTGTTCAATCAACTGAAGCTTTTTGATATTTTTTTCCTTAATTCTTGCCTGGTCAATATCGAACTGAGTCTGGTAATTCAACCAGAAATCAGCTGGAATATTAAGGGTCTTTTCAAATAACAGTGATATATCGGTGGTTATCGGTCGTTTTGCTTTAATTATCTCATTAAGCATGGATGGTTGCATACCAATATCAGCGGCAAAATCTTTCTGCTTAATATCCCGGGTATCCAGTTCATCTTTAAGAACTTCACCGGGATGTGTAGCAATATGTGGAATTAACGAATTGACCATATTATTATAAGTTGTGTTATTTTTTATAATGTTTGCTTAATTCTGACAGTGAGCATATTGTTATAATTTTGTTACCATCTGCCTCTTTAAAACTGTTGAATTCAAGGCGATACTGATCATTCACCCAGACGGCTTCGATACCTTTCAGATCGCCTGTTTTCTTTTCATAATGAAGACTTTTTACCCTATAAAGGAATTCCGTATCCGGACTGTTCCTTAATGTGTTTACGGTTTTAATATATTGCTTAATTACCTGGGGTTGGAAACGATACTTTTTGTTATTCGTTTTTCCCTCATTAAATAACTCAGATAAATATTCCTTTTCAAATCTTATTTCCATCCAAGCTGGCGCAAAGTTAAATAAATTTATATTTATTCACTATTTTAGTGAATTATATTTATATAAAATTAATTTTATCAATCTCTTTCATTATCCTGTCAGTCTCCGATAGCGCCACAATAATCTTCTGCCAATGCATAATATCCTCGAATGATAGGGTTCTCCCCTTCCTGTCCTTCAGCCATTTCTGCGCCGGCTGGTAACCGCCAATATAAAATTCCCACGAAACCTGCGGAACCTTATCAAAATACTGCACGCTGTTTATCCAGACCTTCCCATCCTCAAACCTGATCTTCGCGACTTCATTCGACCCGTTAACCGGATAGGTGGTAATAAATTTATTAATTACAGGACTTTCAAGCAGATGTATCTGCCGAAGCTCACCACCAAGTTTTACCAATTGCCAGAAGGTATCTGCATCTTCCGGGAATGGAACTCTCGGGAAATCGATCTTCAGAAACTCTTTGTATTTAATTCGGTAAGCCGGGGAATGTAAAACGGCATAGATGTAATCGAGAATATCGATTGGGGCAAAAGTGGCTGCCGAAACATCTTTCTCGTTAGTAAAGATTAATCCTATTCTCTCTGCTATTTGATGTACAATTTCTTTATTAAGATTTGGTTGTCTCTCAATATTGTCATAAAATGAGTTATTGTTGTTTTCAATATAAAGGTAGAGAGGGAAAACAGACATTGAATCACCTGCTGAATCCAGTAAATGTCTGTCTGAAATAGTAGTTGAAATAAAGAAATACCCTAAACTTAATTGACGATTGATTGAAGTTAATTGCAAAGAGATATTAGGGTGAATTAGATGCTGCATAGTCTCAAATCTAGCTCGCTGANNAAGTATTTTTTTGTTAAATACGGTAAACCTTAAATCAAAGGGCCTATAAGAATATTTTACGGGAGTTTCAGAATATTTTAAGACAATTTGCTCAGGTCCGAAGGTCACTAACTCCTGATCATCACCTGTGGCAATTCCTATATTCTTCATTGAAAAAAGTTCATCTACTTTGAGGTAATTTTGATATTCATTCTGAAAAGATAAGTCTTTAATAATAAAATAGAAATTTGGTTCTTTCAAATCCAGGTTGTTCCATTCAATAGATTTTA
>PMEC01000240.1:6985-7514 GCA_003155705.1 Bacteroidales bacterium | reverse complement strand
TTTCCAGAATCGGGAGAGTCTTTGCTGCTGCAGCAATCTGGCTGACCCTGTCAAACCTGGTGTCACCTGCAACTGAAGTATTCTTAATACCAATCCCATTCAACAAATCCAGAGACCTTTTGTCCTGAACAAAAATATGAGTAAACTTTTTCAAAATCTTTTTGAAGAAACCGCCATACCATTTGAAAAAATGCTGGTCGGGTCTGAAAATACCGGAAATGAGATACAATGGAATATCTTTCCTTCTGACCTCAGAAATAAAGTTGTTCCAGAATTCATACTTTACAAAAACGACAATAGAAGGTTTTACGATTGAAATGAATTCCGATGCATTTCCCGGAGTATCGGCCGGCAGATAGCAAATATAGTCCGCATGCTGGTAATTCTTCCTTACCTCATATCCTGAGGGTGAAAAAAAAGTAAGAATAATTTTTATATCCGGCGCTTCATTTTTTATCATCTCAATCACCGGTCTTCCCTGTTCAAACTCACCAAGAGACGCACAATGAAACCATATTGTACTTTCTCC
>PMEC01000240.1:0-6819 GCA_003155705.1 Bacteroidales bacterium | reverse complement strand
GATTAAATTACTTCTATTTTTGTATGATAATATCCATGCAGATATGGTAAGACTTATTGCCCTTTTTATCTCAATTGTTTTGCAGATAATAGCTGCTTCAATTGCCTTGCGGTTTATGAAGCTTACCAAATACAGGCTCTCCTGGATACTGCTTTCATTATCTTTTGTCTTCATGGCAGTGCGAATAATGATACAGCTTTACGAATATATACGGGGAACGCCATCATTCACCTGGGAGATGATAGACATATGGACCGGGGTACTGATATCTTTTCTTATAATTGTAGGTGTTGTACTAATCAGAGAGATTTTTATTTCACTCAAGCGGGCAGAAATAGACAGGCTCAAAACAGAAAGAAGAGTCATCAATGCCATTATTAATACAGAGGAGAACGAAAAGAAAAGATTTGCCAAGGATCTGCATGATGGTCTTGGTCCTCTTCTTTCCACGGTGAAAATGTCTTTATCAGCCCTTACCGACAAAATAAAAGATCCTCACGGGCAGGAGATTCTTAAAAACACGAATCATATTGTTAATGAGGCTATTAATACAATAAAGGAGGTAGCCAATAATCTTAGTCCGCATGTGCTGACGAATTTCGGTCTTTCAAGCGCAATTAATGCTTTTATCAACAAAATTAATCAGACTAAAGTTTTGGAAATAGACTTCAAATCGAACATGGAAAATCAGAGACTTGAAAACGAAAAGGAAGTGGTAATTTACAGAGCAGTATGTGAGTTAATCAATAATTCCATTCTTCATTCAGGTGCTTCAAGAATAGAAATGGAGCTTAATAAGCATGAAAAATTTGTTACCTTGCAATTTTATGATAACGGGCGTGGATTTGATACAACACGCCTGGGCCAGGAAGATAATAAAGGAATGGGAATATCAAATATTGAAACAAGAGTCAAATCAATAGAAGGGGTTTTCATTCTTGAAAGTAATCCCGGAAAAGGAACCAGTGCTTTAATTAAGGTAATAGATTAGTAACAACACTCGAATATTGCTTTATGGAAAAAATCAGGATAATTATTGCCGACGATCATCAGCTTTTCCGTAACGGGTTGAAAATGTTGCTTGAAGCATCACCTGAATTTGAAATTGCGGGGGAAGCTTCAAATGGGGGGGAATTCCTCAAAATACTTCAGAACTGCACCGCCGACATTGTTTTAATGGATATTAATATGCCGGAAATGGATGGAATAGAAGCGACAAGAAAAGGGATCAAAATATGCCCTTCCATTGCCGTTATTGCACTCTCAATGTACGGCGAAGAGGAGTATTATTATAAAATGGTTGATGCAGGTGCAAAGGGGTTTCTTCTGAAAGATTCGGATATTTCTGAAGTAAAGGAAGCTATTTTAACTGTCAGAAAAGGAGGCAGTTACTTCTCCCAGGAACTTCTTTATAATGTTATTCAGAAAATCAAACATCGTGAAACTGAAAGTAAATCGGCTAACCTGTCAAAACGTGAAAAAGAGATTCTTCTCAAGATCTGTGAAGGTCTTTCAAACCAGGAAATTGCAGAAACTTTATTTATCAGTAAAAGAACTGTTGACAAGCACCGGGCTAATCTCCTGGGTAAAACCAACTCGAAAAATACCGCCAGTCTTATCCTTTTTGCTATTAAAAATAAGCTGATTGAAATATAAGTGTAAAAAATACATTTAATCTTCAGGAAATGGCAGATTCACATAATCTCGGAATAAAAGGTGAAGAACTGGCAAAAGAGCATTTACTGCAAAAAGGGTATAAGATCCTTCATAGTAACTGGAAATCAGGGAAAAGAGAGATTGACATTATAGCTGAAAACAAAGATTTTATTGTTTTTATTGAAGTGAAAACACGTACTGATGATTATTATATACACCCGAGGCATGCAGTTACCAGCGAGAAACAAAAATCAATTATTTATGCTGCTGAAAACTACCTTGAGCGATATAATATAGATAAAGAGAGCCGCTTTGATATAATTTCAATCATTTCGAATGGCAAAACTGTTGAGATAGAACATATAGAAGATGCATTCTATCCGACATTAAGGTAAGAAATTTCGGATTGCGGATTTTAGATTTCGGATTTAATAAAAGAAGCTATTTATAAAAATTTAATCCGCAATCGTCAATCCGAAATCCGTAATAATTATAAAAATTAAGTAATGAATATAGAACTTCTGCACGATTACTGCATATCAAAACCCAACGTAACTGAGGGTTTTCCTTTTGGTGAGGATACTCTGGTTTTCAAAGTAAGAGGCAGGATTTTTGCACTCGCAAATCTCGATAGCGAACCAAGCGTAAATCTGAAATGCAATCCGGCGTTAGCAATTGAACTCCGGGAAAAATATGACTCAGTTTCACCCGGGTATCACATGAATAAGAAGCACTGGAACACTGTTTTACTAGATGGAAGCATACCCGAAGCGGAGCTGTTTACATGGATTGATCATTCATATGATCTTGTAAAGTAAGATGTTATAAAATCTTAAAAAATCAGTTGAAAATATTAATTCATTATTAAAGCTTAAATATTTTTTTACCTTTGGCTATTCTTGAAAAAACAGGTCTTTTATTTAACAAACAATCTTATTCAATTATGATGAAAATCAGATTTCTGCTGACAATCCTTCTGGCATCGGTAATGATAACCGCTTATGCACAGAAAGGGAAAACTACATCATCTTCCTCTAAAGATGAGGGATATAAGTTCACTCCGGTTGTTGAATTAAAAGCAACATCTGTCAAAAACCAGGCAAGTACAGGCACATGCTGGGATTTTGCGACCACCTCATTTTTTGAATCTGAACTGTTGAGAATGGGAAAAGGAGAATATAATCTCTCAGAAATGTGGATTGTAAGATATAACTATGTCGACAGGCTAAAAGACAACTTTATTAAGCAGGGAAAAGGAAACCTTGGCCAGGGAAGCGTTGGCCATGACTGGCTGGTTGAGTTTAAACAAAACGGAATAGTGCCAAATGAAGTTTATACCGGGCTGAATTATAGTACGCCTAATCATAATCACGGTGAACTTAATGCTTTTGTAAATGCAATTGCTACTGTTCCGGTTCAGAGAAGAAGAGAAAGTGATCAGTATTTTGAAATAGTTAATGCTGTTCTGGATACATATCTTGGGAAAGTTCCAGAGTCTTTTACGTATAAAGGTGTAGGTTATACTCCGAAGTCATTTTCTGCAAGTCTCGGAATTAATCCGGATGATTATGTGGAAATCACTTCATTTACCATTTTTCCATTCTATACCCAGGGACTTCTTCCCATACCCGATAACTGGAGAAAGATGAATTACTATAATGTTCCGATTGATGAGATTGTTACAATAATGGATTATTCTCTCAATAACGGATATACAGTTGCCTGGGATGGTGACGTAAGTGAAAGAGGATTTTCCCATGCAAAAGGCGTTGCTATAATACCCGAACTCGAAAAAGTTGACCAGTATTCTGCTGCTGACAAAGCCAGGCTGGGAAAAATGACCCTGGAAGAGCGCACAGCGGAAGCTTATAAATTCAACAGACCTTTCCCGGAAGTAAAAGTCACGCAGGAATCCCGTGAGGCAGGATATGATAATCATACAACTACCGATGATCACCTGATGCATGTGACAGGTATTACAAAAGATCAGAACGGTACAAAATATTATATCACAAAGAACTCATGGGGCACTGAACGGAACAGTTTCGGAGGTTATCTGAACTTATCTGAAAATTATGTCCGCGCCAAAACTATTTCCATACTGGTTAACAAGAATGCCATTCCTCCTGAAATCAAGACAAAATTGGGATTATAAATAATACTTACGATATTTAAGAAAGGCTGTCCGCCAACTGGAGGATAGCCTTTTTTTATGGATTTAAAAGGAATATTACACAGAGTGGCACTGAGAAGGCACAGAGAGACACGGAGTTTGTAGCATGTTAATATAGAAACTGCTCTGTGTACCTTTGTGTATCCTCTGTGTTTCTCTGTGTAATAAAAAAATCCTATTCCACCAGCAGATTACATCCCCGGATATCACTGCTGTCAAANNGCCTGACTCAATAGTTCAGTCATGCCATATTCCGAGTGAATTGTATCTGTGTGAAACCCCGACTTCAGGATGGAATGAAGCTCTTTTCGTGTGATCTCTTTTCTCCTACCCTTCATCCCGCCTGTTTCAATAATTGTTATGCCTGACAAATCCGGGGCATATTTTTCAGCAAGATCGAGCAGAGCGAAACTTACACCTAATAAGATTCCATTTATTCCATCATTTTTTGCTTTTTTAAGGACTCCGACAAGTTTTAAGGGGTCGTTGTTATAAAATCCGCTTTCGGGAAATTTGCTTTTATTTATAAGGCTGTTCATCATAAATATCAGAGATGAATTTACTCTTTCAGTATATGATGGAAGTAATGCAGTTATTAAATAATCAGCTGGATCGCCGTAGAAATAAGTGAATCCGTTAATAAAACTATCTTGATAAATACTCAGATCTGAAACATAATGTCTGCTGGTATTTATTCCGGATGTGCCGCTGCTTTCAAAAACAATCTGAGAGACATTTGTGCCCGTAACGACCTTATGATCTTTAAAAAAAGAGACCGGAAGAAAGGGTATTTCTTCCGGTGATTTTATAGAAGGCGGAATAATATCAAGCGCAGTAATGTACTCTTTGTATATGATGTTATTAACAGATTGATATTTAAATACATCCAGAGCTAATTTATTAAATTCACTGGCATTTTCTATCCTGAAAATACGGTTACGGAATTCATTGTTCATTCCACTGCAAAAGTTAATGATCCGTCGGGTTGATAGACCCATTCGAAAGTGCATTCAGCATAGGGAAAAGGCATGTTCGCACGCTTTTCGGAAAATGTGCTTATTATCAGAAGCTTTGCATATTTTTCTTCGCTGGTTTTGAAAAGCCAGATCTGGTTTGCTTTTATGGTATCACCCATCTGGGTCCATTCTGGATTTGTAAATGATGTAAGATTTTTAAAGGCTTGTGAAGCTGAAGTCCCATCATTGTACTGTCCAAACCTGAAATAAGAATTCTCCAAATTATTTGAGGCAAAAAACAATCTTCTCACGTTGTAATTAACATCGAAATCAGGTTGTATTGTTATCACATCCTGCTGATTAGATAAATTAAGAACCTTCTGACCGGTAGGAACTGAGAATCCATAGACGCTATAATTTTGATCTACGGCCTCATTGTTTATCGTCATTGTACCGGAATATCGCGGTCCATTATTTTTTTTGCATCCGGTAAGTGCCAGTAAGATAAATAATATGGATAATGCTATCCTTTTCATGGAATGGTTCTGGGTGCCAGTTGCTGTGTACTGGTCCCTCGGGAATCTATACATCGCCTGTTGCCAATAACATTTTATATATCACCCCCTCTCCGTTTCTCCTATTCCCCTCTTATTGCCGTGATCCCGGGCAGTTTCTTCCCTTCCATATATTCAAGCATAGCCCCGCCACCGGTTGAGACATAACTGACCTTATCTGCCAGACCGTATTTATTTACAGCGGCAACTGAATCGCCACCTCCGATAAGACTGTATGCTCCTTTTGCAGTTACTGCCGCAATAGCTTTGGCAATGGCTGTTGTCCCTTTTGAGAACTTCTCCATTTCAAAAACACCCATCGGGCCGTTCCAGAGAATAGTTTTTGAATTTCCTATTACTTCACTGAATTTCTGAATTGTCTTTTCAGCAATATCAAGACCCATCCAGCCATCAGGTACTGCATCAATTGCCGTGATATTAGTATTAGCTTCATTATCAAACTTATCTCCATTTAAACTATCGACCGGAAGATAAAGTTTCACTCCTTTTTCTTTTGCCTTGTTTATCAGGCTCAGCGCCAGGTCAAGCTTATCGGCTTCACACAGAGAATTGCCAATCTTGCCACCCATTGCTTTGACGAAAGTATAGGTCATTCCGCCACCAATGATCAGATTATCAACCCTGTTAAGCAGATTCTCAATAAGAAGTATCTTGTCAGAAACTTTTGCCCCTCCCATTATCGCTGTGAATGGTCTCTGCGGATTATGCAGAACCTTATCCATTGCAGCTAACTCACTATTTATGAGGAAACCGAACATTCTTTTATCTTCAGGGTAATAATCTGCTATGACGGCAGTTGTTCCGTGAGCTCTGTGAGCAGTTCCAAACGCGTCATTCACATAAATATCAGCATACGTGGAAAGCTTTTTGGCAAGTTCTTTCTGCTTCACCTTAAGTGCACTTTTCGCAGCTTTCTTTTCTTCATCTGTCGCAGTCTCAGGGAGGATAGGTTTTCCCTCTTCTTCAGGGTAAAAACGAACATTCTCTAAAAGAAGAATCTCTCCCGGTTTAAGAGCAGCTGCCATTTTCTCGGTTGCTTCACCCAGGCAATCATCAGCAAATAACACCTTCTTTCCAAGGAGTTTTTCAAGAACCGGAAGCACAGGTTTAAGGGAATATTTTTCCTGGCGTCCTTCCGGTCTGCCAAGATGCGACATTAGTATGCAACAACCACCATCNNAAAGTCCTGAATCATTTTCATATTTTATAAGTTTTAATTAAAGCTTATTCAATCAGTATGCAAACCTACATTTTTTTTGGAAATATTCATTTGCCAGAAGCCATCTTCTTAAAGATGAAAAAAAAAAAGTTACACAGAGTTCCACTGAGTAGTCACAGAGGAACACTGAGAATCCTGTAATTATTAAATATCTGTTGAGCTTAACCTTCGGGCTGATTGTTTACCATTCTTAAAATCTTAAAAGATTAACTAAATTTGAAGAAAAAATTATGGCAAAAA
>PMEC01000179.1 GCA_003155705.1 Bacteroidales bacterium | reverse complement strand
AAATAATTAGTTATGCAACTAAAATATTAATAATAATAATAGTGATCTGGGAAATATGTTAAAATATTCAAAATCTCAAAGGAAAGATGTAATAATTCGATTTGGATACCCCTTTGAAAAGGGCGGGAGCATGATTTTGTATTGGCATAGAGATCAGATCAAATTAAGTAAGAATGATGAACATCCGAACAGTGAAGTCAGAACTTTAGTTTACTCCTGACATCTTACTTCGATTGTTCTATTGTTCTTACTTCATTAAATTCTCACTTCAGAAGGAGCGAACTGTCGCCGTAGCTCAGAAACCTGAAATTATTTTCCAGTGCGTACCGGTAAATCCTCTTCCAGTTGTCGCCAACCCAAGCTGAAATTAGAAGTAGCAACGTACTTTTAGGCTGATGGAAATTGGTCACCATTCCGCTGATAATCTTAAAGTTGTAACCTGGAATTATTATTATTCTTGTCGGTACATGAAGCTGTTCTAAATGATTTCTTTGCATCCAAAGCAGGATTGTTTCAAGCGATTGAGAAACCAGCAAATCATTTTTCAATGAATAGGCTTCCCATTGTCCCAGACAAAGCTCTTCAGGATTGATCACCGGATTCTTCATCAATTTCATTCCTATCCAATAGAGACTCTCCAGAGTTCTGACAGAAGTTGTGCCTATCGCCACGACTGAACCCATATTTTTTAGGATCATCTCAATTGATCCGGATGAGATGAAAAAATGTTCGGAGTGCATCTGATGTTCAAGAATACTATCCGATTTTACCGGTTGAAATGTTCCGGCCCCGACATGAAGTGTCAGTTGTGTGGACAGTATATCTTTAATCACCAGTTTTTTGAGTACCTCTTTGGTGAAATGTAACCCGGCAGTGGGAGCAGCGACAGATCCGCTTACCTCCGAATAAATTGTCTGATACCTTTCTATATCCTGAACTTCATCGGGTCTGTTGAGATAAGGTGGCAAAGGAACATGGCCAGTCAACTCAATAATTTCACCAAAAGTAAGACAATCTGCATCCCAGGAAAACCTGATGCGCCAGGCATCTCCTTCAGGATTGATTTTTTCAGCCACCAGTTTAAATTGTTTATTATTCTTTAAAAAGGTTGTTGCTATTGTTTTCTCTTTCCATTTTTTAAGATTTCCTGCCAGGCATTTCCATTCAACACTTTCTTTTGAGCTGAAAGATTCAGCATAATTGCCTGGTGATAAGGGTTCAAGGCACAAGAGCTCAATCTTTGCACCGCTCTCTTTCCGGAAAATCAACCTTGCCCTGATTACTTTAGTATTATTGAATACAAGAAGGCTTCCGGAAGGTATGTGGTTATCAATATTATTAAAAATATCTTCAGAAATATTGCCGTTATTGAACAGTAACAGGCGTGATCCATCTCTTTTTTCAAGAGGGTATTGCGCTATTTTACCTTCCGGAAGATTGTAGTCGTATTCTTTAAGATCAATATGGATCATTATTTGAATTCAATATAGTAAGGTTGATTTCCCCGGATGTTAACAAATTGTGCAAAAATAGGAAAATTTGTCGTATTTTTGCAGAGCAGCAGGCTGTTCCATCGTTCCGTTCCGATAGCTATCGGGAGCGGGAAGGAAAGTCCGGCCAACACAGAGCACCATGCTTCCTAANNAGGTGAGGTAAGAGCTCACCGGTCCTGCTGGCAACAGCAGGAGCCGTACGTCTGATGGGTTGAAAGACCATGTATACCGGCTTCAGGGCTGCTCGTCCTTGCCGGGGGGTAGGTCGTATGATCCTGGCAGTAATGTCTGGACAAGATAAATGATGGAAACCGGTTTTATAATCTTTTGCAGATGACAAAACCGGAACAGAATCCGGCTTACAGGCCGGCTGCAAAAAGACGGGGCGAAGTTTCAAACTTCGCCCCGCTTATTTTGCCTGATATTTTCTTGTAAAAGATATTTTCAGGCAATTATTTAATCTTAAACAGGCTGTCTTCCATAGGAACATTAACTTCAACTTTATCGAAAGTCATTACAATTTCCATTCCTGCTGCAGAAGTTGTTGTCTTCATTGGTAAAAGAAATCCGTTGGTCTCTTTATAGTCAGATGGATAGGAATCAACATTCATTGTCTGACCTCCCTGATTGACTGTAGCACTTGTTTTAACCAGGAGAAAAGATCCTTTATCAATAAACATATAGGCTGTATTTCCGCCATCAAGATTGGCTTTTATTTTAAATGCAGGCTTATCATTTACTTTATCTTCGCCCTCAAGTGAAAGCTGACCATTTTTCAGATACTTGACCAGATTATTCTGGAAGATATTATTATTCAAAGTTTGTTTTATCTGGTCGGGGGTCATTTCTACCGGAACATTTGACCCCGTCATTGGGTTTAAGGAATAGCCCTTTTCCCCGTCAAAAACTGCAATGATATCCTGCCCCTGCACGCTGGTAACAGTCTTAATTTTGTTTGGATTCTTCATCCACATTTCCATGGTCATATCCATGCCCATCATAGACATTTTCGCGGTGATTTTTACAGTTGAAAGTCCGGAAACTTTGTCAAGTTTGTTTGCAATGGAATATTTTTTTACAATTTCATCAAGGGTCTGTGCATTTAGCATTGTAAATACAAACAGCCCTGTTGCAGCGAGAATTAGTTTTTTCATAATGTTTTTTAGAATTAGTAATATTAAAAAGAATTAACTGTGTTTCTTAAAGCAATTAACTTTTTCAGAAGGTCTTCCATAAGGGAAAGCTTAAGCATGTTTGCTCCATCAGATAAAGCAACCGAAGGATCGGGATGCGTTTCTATGAAAATGCCATCAGCACCGGTAGCAATCGCTGCTTTCCCTATTGTCTCGATAAGATCAGGTTTGCCCCCGGTAACACCTGTTGCCTGGTTCGGTTGCTGGAGGGAATGAGTAATATCCATAATTACAGGAACCCCATTTTTTTGCATTTCAGGAATATTTCTGAAATCAACAACCAGATCCTGATATCCGAAGGTATTGCCTCTGTCTGTCAGCATAACATTTTTATTACCGGCTTCTCTGACCTTTTCTACTGCAAAAGTCATGGATGCTCCTGATAGAAACTGTCCTTTTTTGATATTTACCCATTTTCCTGTTTTTGCTGCTGCCATTAGGAGGTCCGATTGTCTGCATAAAAATGCCGGTATTTGCAGCACATCGACATATTCCGCTGCCATCGCCGCTTCGTCGGGATTATGAATATCGGTTATTACAGGGACAGAATACCTGCTTCTTATTCCGGCGAGTATCTCAAGCGCCTTAATATCGCCTATCCCTGAGAATGAATCGGCTTTTGACCTGTTAGCTTTTCTATAGGAGGCTTTAAATACAAAAGGAATATTGTATTTTTCCGATAACTCTAAAAGTGAGGCAGCTGTCTCATTTACAACCTCTTCGTTCTCGACAACACATGGACCGGCGATCAATAGAAAGTTTCCAGATTCTTTGAATTTCAGACCAGGGATATCTATTCCAACACTTTTCATTGGAAGCAAAATTAATAAATACTTTTAATTATGGTTTCCCATAATTATAAAAATCTGACCACAACTTTGAGAGCCTTTTTCGGATCTCATCTTCTTTTGGATTAGAACCCGGTTCATAAATTATGGTTCCTTTTATCTCAGACGGAAGGAAGTTATCAGCAATAAAATTGCCTGAAAAGCTATGGGCATATTTATAATCCTTACCGTATCCGATCTTCTTCATAAGTTTTGTAGGTGCATTCCTGATATGTAGCGGAACCGGAAGATCACCTTCTTTTCGCACCATTTCCTGTGCCTCATCAATAGCCATAATTACTGAATTGCTCTTAGGTGAAGTTGCCAGGTAAATAGCTGCTTCGGAAAGGATTATTCTTGATTCAGGCCAACCGATGACATTGACGGCTTCAAAACATGCCTGAGCCAGCAGCAGCGCATTTGGATTTGCAAGGCCGATATCTTCAGCTGCGAGAATGAGCATTCTTCTTGCAATAAATTTAGGATCCTCTCCACCTTCAACCATTCTTGCAAGCCAGTAAACTGCCGCATTCGGATCACTTCCTCTTANNTTCTGAACATGATTAAGCACTTTTTCATCTGTAATAATTATTGGCCCAGTATTCGATTCATTTATTTCAGAAGAGACAACTAGTTCAAGAGCATTTAAGAGTTTTCTGGCATCACCGCCGGATACCCTGAGAAGCGCTTCATGTTCTTCTACCTTGATATCGTAAGCCTTCAGATAACTGTCTTTTTTAATCGCAGTATTCAACAGCCCAAGGAGTTCATCTTCATTAAGTGGTTCCATTATATATACCTGGCAGCGTGAAAGCAGAGGTGAAATTACTTCAAATGAAGGATTCTCGGTAGTTGCGCCGATTAAAGTAATAATTCCCTGCTCTACCGCACTCAGAAGAGAATCCTGTTGTGATTTGTTAAAACGATGGATTTCATCAATAAACAGGATTGGGTTCGGCTGGTCAAAAAATTGCTGTTTTTTTGCTTTTTCAATAGTTTCCCTCACATCCTTGACCCCGGAATGAACTGCACTCAGATGAAAAAATGGCCTTTTGAGCTTGTTGGCAATTATGCCTGCAAGGGTAGTCTTGCCCACACCCGGAGGACCCCAGAGAATAAATGAAGGAATGTTACCGGATTCTATTGCTTTTCTCAAAACAGCATTATTGCCGACAAGATGAAGCTGTCCACAAAACTCATCAAGCTCTTTGGGTCTCATTCTGTCTGCAAGCGGTTGGTTGGCCAGCATAAAAACTTGTTTGTGTAAAGTTAATAAAAAGCTGTATGTATAAAAATCAACTTCAAAATGGAATGCCATTAACCTTCAAATAACAGAAATGAAGTGATTTTTATTATTTGTCACTTTATCAGGAGCAAGCAACAGTGATTTTTATAATTTTGAGTTTAATAACTAAAGCCTGGTGCATGAAAAATTATATTTTACTTCTTTTTGCAGTTGTTATTTTATCGGCTTGTAATACTAGGTCAGATATTAAAAACTCAGATATAATTGAGGGGCAGGGAATTATTGCAAATAATGGAATGGTGGTATCAGACCATCCTCAAGCTTCAAGAATAGGAATAGCGATACTTAAAAAAGGAGGAAATGCTATTGATGCTGCCATTGCAACTGAGTTCGCACTGGCAGTTTGTTATCCGGAGGCAGGCAATATCGGTGGTGGTGGGTTCATGGTTATCAGGTTAAAAGATGGTACTGTTGATGCTCTAGATTTCAGGGAAAAGGCTGCAGAGAATGCATCCAGGGACATGTACCTCGATAAAACAGGAAATGTGAAAGAGGGTGTAAGCACAAATACACGCCTGGCAAGCGCTGTACCCGGAACAATTGACGGGTTATTGACTGCCTATGCAAAGTACGGGAAACTACCATTTAAAGATATAATTCAGCCTGCAATTGATCTTGCTGCAAAGGGATTCCCCGTCACAAAAGAACAGGCATTATCCCTCAATAATAACAGAAAAACTTTTATTGAAAGGAATTCAGGAAAAACAGCTTTTGTCAGGGATTCATTGTGGAAGGAGGGGGAAATACTTAAACAACCGGAACTNNGAGTTGATAATAAAGGAGATGAAAAGGGGGAATGGTATAATGACTGTAAAGGATCTGCAGGATTATAAATCGGTATGGAGAGAACCACTCATCGGGAACTACAGGGGTTATAAGATCATTACTATCTGCCCGCCATCAAGTGGTGGTGTTACTCTTCTCCAGCTTCTTAAGATGACGGAGAATTATCCTCTGAAAGTGATAGGGTTCCACACGCCGCAATCAATCCATTTAATGACTGAAGAAGAAAGAAGGGCTTTTGCTGACAGGGCTGAATTTCTGGGTGACCCCGACTTTGTCAGTATTCCGGTCAGGAAATTGCTTGATGCTAAATACTTAACTGACAGAATGAAATCCTTCAACACCGAAAAAGCTTCGTTATCCAGAGAGATCGGTCACGGTTTTCCTGAATCCTATCAGAGCGAACAAACCACTCATTATTCAGTTGTTGATTCTATGGGGAATGCAGTTTCAACCACAACCACTCTTAATAACTCATTTGGTAATAGCATAGTTGTTGCCGGAGCCGGTTTCCTGCTTAACAATCAGATGGATGATTTTTCTGTCAAACCAGGATTCCCAAACCTTTACGGTCTGGTAGGTGGAGAAGCGAACTCTATTCAACCCGGTAAAAGAATGCTCAGCTCAATGACTCCGACTATAATTGAAAAAGAGGGCAAATTATTCCTTGTTGTAGGGTCACCTGGTGGTTCAACTATTGCTACAACAGTCTTTCAGGTTATCGTAAATATTCTCGATTTTGGCATGAATGTTCAGGAGGCCGTCAATGCGGGGAGGTTTCATCATCAATGGCTGCCGGATTATATAAGCTATGAAAAGAAATCGATAGACAGTACGACCCTTAAGAAGCTTGAATCGTACGGACATACCTTAAAAGTCAGAAATTCAATAGGTCTGGTCAATGCAATTCAGATTTTGCCTGACGGGAAAAAAGACGGAGGAGCTGATCCGAGAGGTTATAATTCAGCTTCTGGCTTCTGATTGTTTTTGCAGTTAAATAATTTTTACTAAATTGCCTGAAATTTATTTTATTTAAAAAAATAAATTAATACTTTTAACAGACGAAATTTGAATCTTAGATTTATATTTTGAAATAAGTTGCAGTATTTGAATATTTTCAAATATTTAATCAGTTATGAAAAAGCCTCTACTAATTGTAATTATTATTCTGGCTGTTATTCTCTTTTTGCCGGCTGTTAGCTTTGTCCGTTGGGCTTTCCAGGAAAAAAAGCCAATGGGCATATATATTTTGGATAAAACTGTTCCAACTCTTGACAGAGATCATCACAGATCGCTCACCTGGATTCTTAACAATGAGAGATTTGTTAAGAAGAACAATATTAGCTATTCTTTCAGAAATGATTATTTTGGTTTTTTCCCACTTCATCCCCTTCGGGAAAGAAAGTGGACGAAGAATGCAATAAGTCTGGGTGATATTCCTGATATGGTTGAAAAAAATGAGGCTATGTATTACGCAGATACATACGGTGTCTATTTCAACGATTGGTATCAGGGTATCAATAATAGCCGCAGATCAAGAAGATTATATGGTGAACTGAATAATACTGATAATCTCTTATTTGGTGATATGCAGAAAAAGAACAAATTATGTATTCTTGAATATAACAGCTTTGACTATCCTACGATTGACTTGTACAGATATAAGACAAAGGAAAGACTTGGAATTGAATGGGGAGGATGGATTGGGAAATATTTCAGTTCTCTTGATACGACAGCAAAATCACCTGGTAACTTCCCTGTCTGGATGACAGCGATGTATAGAAAAGAGTACAGGAAACCATGGACATTCACAAAACCTGGTGTGGTATTCGTTAAAGACAGGGATATTATAGTTCTTGAACAAGGCACACATCTTAAATCTGCATTACCGTTTATTACAACAGATTCAGTTTTCCGCAAAAAATTTAAGTTGCCCGAAAAAGTTCAGTTTCAGGGTTGGTTTGACGTAATTGATCCATTGAAAAGTAAAGTAATTTCAAAGTTCAATCTTGAAACCACCCCGGCCGGTGATACACTTCTCTTTGAAAATTTTCTTTCAAAACAATTCCCGGCAATAATTACCGATACAACCAACCAGAGGACATATTATTTCTCAGGTGATTTTGCAACCAATAATGTGCCGTTCTGGATATCCAGGTTTAAAGGGATTGAAAAACTGAAAGGTATTTTATATACTGAAAAACCTGAAGATCCAAGAAGATTCTTCTGGTTGTTTTACAGACCATTAATAAATGGTATCTTCAGTGATTATTATCACACCCTGGGTAAAAAATAATACTGTTGTTCATATAATTATAATTGTACAGGCTTGTCTCAAGCCTGTCTTTTTTTATGAAAATCACAATTATCCAACCTCAGACCATCTGGGAAGATAAACTGGCGAATTTTAAAAAAATAGACCAGATAATAGCCAATCTTTCTGAAGTATCAGATATTGTAGTTCTTCCTGAAATGTTCACAACAGGCTTTACTTTAAACGCTGAAATGCTAGCCGAGGAATTTAATGGAAAGACATTGAAATGGATGTCTGATCTTTCTGAACATAAAAATTTTGCAGTCTGCGGCAGCTATATCATCAGGTCTGCCGGTAAATTTTATAACCGTCTTTCTTTTGTTACACCCGACAAGGAAACTTTTTATTACGACAAACGACATCTTTTCAGCCTTGGTGGGGAGAATGAGATCTTTACGAGCGGAAAAACCCGGCAGGTGATTAATTATAAAGGTATCAGGTTTCTTCCAATAATATGCTACGATCTCAGATTTCCAGTCTGGTGCAGGAACAGAGGAGATTATGATGTTATGATCTGTGTTGCCAGCTGGCCGGAGGTCAGGAGAGAGGCATGGAACAGCCTTCTTAAAGCCAGGGCCATTGAAAACCAGGGCTATGTTGTTGGTGTGAATCGTACCGGAACTGATAATTTGGGATTGAATCATGCAGGTGATTCAGTAGTACTTGATTTCATGGGAAAAACAATAGGGAAGGTTGATGCATATAACGAGGGATCGGCAACTGTCGACTTNNTGCCGTTATGCCGTTACGCCGTTTGTCGTTATACCTCAATGCCTCATACAAAACCTCCAAAGGATGTAATGCTACTCTTCCTGTTCCATCCTTGATATGATGACGGCAACTGGTGCCAGGGGCTACTATGATAGAATTTTTATCACTATTTCTGATTTCAGGAAAAAGAATCATTTCTCCGATTTTGTTCGAAAGGTCATAATGCTCTTTTTCATAGCCAAATGCTCCGGCCATACCACAACAACCCGACCGGATTTCCTTTACCTGATAGTTTTTTGGAATCGACAATGATTCAATCGTTGGAGCTGAAGATGCAATTGCCTTTTGCTGACAATGGGTATGCAGAAGAAGCTCTTTCTTTGTATCGGTAAAATCATTTTGACTTATCCTCCCAGCCTTAAATTCATTTGAAATGAACTCATCAATCAGAAAACAGTTTCCTGCAAGCTTTAAGGCTGCCTCCCTTAAGTCTGAACCGGCAAGATCTGGATATTCATCCCTGAATCCAAGGATCCCCGATGGCTCAATGCCGATTAATGGGAGTTCGTCATTTATTAAATCTCTGAAGATCAGGATGTTTATTCTTATTACCTTTTTGGCTCTCCTTAACATCCCTTTTGAAATATAAGTCCTTGCACTAACTGCATTGTTTACAGTAATCACCTTATAATTAAGAGATGTTAACAGCTTTATTGCTTTAATGCCCTTTTCAGTATCATTAAAATCTGTGAATTCATCAATGAAAAGACAAACACTTCCTTTCGGAGATTTGGGATTAATGTCTTCAAGGTTTTTTCTTACCCAGTTTCTGAGAGTTGTACTATATATTAATGGTATAGATCTCTTTTGGGCAAATCCGGCAACTCTTTTAAGAATCGAGGAAAAAAACTGATTTCCTGCAAAAAAATTAAAAAATGAAGGAAATATTGATCCTGCTTTATTTATAATATGAATATTGGCTATCATCCTGGTCCTGAGAGGAATGCCATGTTTGTCATTCCAATGCTGAAGGAATTCTGATTTCATCTTTGCGATGTCAACATTTGAAGGGCACTCTGATTTGCATCCTTTACATGATAGACATAAATCAAGTATCTCATATATCTGATCATGATTCCACGGATCATTTCCCTCTTTGCCTAAAAACTCCCTGATTATATTTGCCCTGGCCCTTGTGCTGTTCTTTTCATCGTGAGTTGCCATAAAGCTTGGGCACATCAGCCCGCCGATTAAATCAGATTTTCTGCAATCTCCTGATCCGTTGCAGTTTTCAGCTGCTCTGATTATTCCGTCTGTCTGGGAGAAATCATAGTATGTTTCAAGAAAAGGAGTAAGCTGCCCCGGAGAATACCTTAAAAATGAATTCATTGGTTTGGTATCGGTAATCTTACCCGGATTAAGAATATTTTCGGGATCCCAGCATTGCTTTATCTGTCTCAGCAATTCATAATTCTTTTCACCGATAACAACGGGTATAAATTCACCTCTGAGCCTACCGTCTCCATGTTCCCCGCTCATTGATCCCCTGTACTTTTTTACAAGCTTGGCAGTTTCAAGGCCCAGTATCCTGAAAAGCTTTACATCTTCTTCATTCTTAAGATTCAGAACCGGTCTTATATGCAGTTCTCCGGTGCCGATATGTGCATGATAAACAGAATCCTTACCATATAATGAAAGCATCTTTTCAAAATCCTCCATATATTGAGGTAACTGATTGACTCCTACAGCCGTATCCTCAATCAATGAAACGGGTTTTGAATCTCCCTTCATATTTGAAAGAACCCCAAGACCTGCCTTACGCAATTCCCAGACAGCCGGAATATTTTTCCCCTTTACAACAGGATAAGAATATCCGTAACCGGCTTCTTTCAATTCATTGACCATTCTGACAATTGTGCTGTCAAGTTCCTCACTTGTTTCCCTGGTAAATTCCACAATTACAATTGCCCCGGGTTTACCTTCAATGAAAAAGCGGTTTTTACGCTGTGTGATGTTTTCTTCAGTGAGATTTAATATCCTGTCATCCATCAGTTCGACTGCTGATGGCTTGTATTTCAGAGCAATAAGATTGGCCTTAAATGATTCGTTTCTATTGTTTAGATGAATACATACAAGCGCCTTATTAGCAGGCGGTAATGGAACCAGATTTAATTTTATTTCTGTAGCAATAGCCAGTGTTCCCTCTGACCCGACCAGCAATTTTGCAAAATTAAAATCACTCTGTGATTCATCTGAAAAGACTTTGGAATTAAGAAGAAGGTCAAGAGCGTAACCGGTGTTTCTTCTCGGAATTAACGGATCAGGAAAGTCATCCTGAATACTTTTTCTGTTTTCAGGATTAGACAGTATCTCTTTTATGTTCCTATAGATTTTTCCAGAATAAGTGTCATTTTTACATTTAATTTCAAATGTCTCCTTGTCAACTGGTCCGAAGATCTCTTCACTGCCATCACTGAGTATTGTCTTCAGTTCAATAGTATGATCTCTTGTTGAGCCGTAAATAACAGAGTGTAAGCCACATGCGTTGTTTCCAACCATTCCTCCTATATTGCATCTGTTGGATGTCGAAGTTTCCGGACCAAAAAGCAGCCCATGCTCTTTGAGCTTCATATTAAGTTCATCGAGCACAACCCCTGGTTCAACTCGTGCCCATTTCTCAGGGACATTAATCTCAAGAATCTTGTTCATATATCTTGAGATATCAACAATCAAACCGTTTGCGACAACCTGACCAGCAAGTGAAGTTCCTGCTGCTCTGACTGTTACAGTAGTCTTTTCTTTGGATGCAAAACTCAGAACTTTTATAATATCATCTCCGCCTCTTGGATAAACGACAGCAACAGGCATTTCCCTGTAAACTGAGGCGTCGGTTGAATATATTGTTCTCGATATAAGATCATGCTTAAGTTCTCCGTCAAGGCTGTTTCCCAGTTCATCCAATCTGCGAATAAAAGTATCCATCTGGCAACGAATATTTTAAAATTGCTAAAATAACAAAGGATTTGAACAAAACCGGAGAGTTGTCCGCAAATAATGAAATTGGTTTATAAAAAGTATGAATCCTGATATTAATCATGTAACGGAAAATTGTTTAATAGATTTTTTTTTTCGTACATTTAGAGCTTAGAAATTAATTAATTAAATTATTGATTTACAATGGAATTAATAGATCGAATCAAATTAAATGCCAGAAAACATAATAAGCGGATTGTACTTCCTGAAGGAACTGAAGAAAGAACAATTCAGGCAGCTGATATTGCTATTGAAGAGGGGTTAGCTCAGATCATTTTAATCGGAAATCTTTCTGAAATTACTGCCCTTGCTGCAAAGAAGGGCTTAAAAAACATCGGGAAAGCCAAAATCGTTGATCCCAAATCTCACGAAAAGAAGGATCACTATATCGATCTTATGGTTGAATTGCGAAAACATAAAGGATTGACGCGCGAGGAGGCCTCAAGACTGATTGAAGACCCTCTATACCTTGGCGTACTGATGATTAAGAATGGTGATGCTGATGGAGAAGTTTCAGGTGCAGACCATGCAACAGGCGATGTTTTAAGACCTGCATTTCACTATGTTAAAACAGCTCCGGGAATTTCAGTTGTATCCGGAGCATTTATAATGATACTTCCTGACAAAAGTTTCGGAGAGAATGGCATTCTGATCTATGCCGATGGCGCTGTTCATCCAAACCCAACTGATAAAGAGCTTGCTGAAATTGCAATTGCAACAGCCCATACAACAAGAGCTATTGCCGGTTTTGAGCCAAGGATTGCCATGCTTAGCTTCTCGACCAAAGGGAGTGCATCTCACGAGATGGTGGATAAAGTAGTAAGTGCAACAAAAATTGCCAGGGCAATGGCTCCCGATCTCATGATTGATGGCGAGCTCCAGGCCGATGCTGCTCTTATTGAAGCAATTGGTCAGAAGAAAGCACCGGGAAGCAAGATTGCCGGAAAGGCTAATGTGCTTATCTTTCCTGACCTTAACTGTGGTAATATTGCCTATAAGCTTACTCAACGGCTTGCTCATGCTGAAGCCATCGGGCCTATTTTGCAGGGGATGGCTGCTCCGATCAATGACCTTTCAAGAGGATGCTCGGTAAGTGATATAGTGAGCATGATTGCCATTACTGCAAACCAGGCAGCCGGAATGAATAAATAACATGGTAAGAAAAATAAATTCTCTTCATTATAAAGTATTAATAATCAATTAATAAGGAAATGTCAGATAGCATCGAACAACTGGAAGATTACGCATTGTACAAGGATACCCGGCCAAAAACTTTGTTTTCCCGTGTCGGAATTGTTGGTGCAGGATCAGTTGGACAAAATATTGCCCGGATGGTGAGCTCCAAAGGGCTGGATGTAATATTCCTTGATCTCTCGCAGGAAAAAATTGACCAGGCATATGCAGAACTGGCGAAGGAACTTGACCGCATAATTGAAAGATGGGGAATGACCAACTCTGAAAAACTGGCAATATTATCGAGGATAAAGGGAACAACAGACTATAATAAATTCAAAGGATGCGATATTGTGATCGAAGCTATTAAGTCTTCCTCCCGTGAACAAAGTCATGAGGTGCGTGCTAAAATTCTGCAGAATATTGAACGATTTGTAGACAGGGATACGATTATTGCCACGAATTCCTCAACGCAGGTTATTACAGAACTTACTGCCGATCTTATTCATAAAGACCGTTGTGTGAGTTTTCATTTTCTTACTCCTGAAGCTGATGCCAGGGTCGTGGAGATTGTCAAAGGGCTTTATACTTCGCAAACTGCTTACGAAAACACAATCAAGTTTGCTAATCTGATCGGGAAGAAGGTAATTCCTGTAAAAGAGTCTCCGGGCCTCATTAGCACCAGGCTAATGGTACCTTTTATTAATGAAGCTTGTGAAATATTGATGCAGGGCACCGGAAAGATGGAAGATATTGACACAACTATGAAAGTTGGTTTTGGCCTTCCTCTTGGTCCCTTTGAAATGGCAGACAAAATCGGCCTTGATAAAATTTTAAGATGGTGCGAGAACCTTTATGATGAATTCGGGGATAAAAAGTACAAATCATCGCCAATGCTTAAAACCCTCGTCAGAGCTAATCAATGGGGAAGAAGAACAGGGAAAGGATTTTATGAATATAATAAGGAT
>PMEC01000156.1:19252-29282 GCA_003155705.1 Bacteroidales bacterium | reverse complement strand
AAAAGAGACAACCCTTTGCCGGTTCGGAAGAAATGGTTCGAATTTTTTCTTCATTCGTTCGAAAAATGTAAGTCAGATAAATCATTGTTTGCGGAAAATTTTGTTGCTTTTGAAAAGGAATCTAATAAAATTGAAGCATCGAGGTTAATTGAACCCTCTGGTGATTTCAATGTTATTATTAACCCGCCATTTCCTCCAATGGATGAAGCTGAGGCTGATCGTTCATATGATTTGCCATACATGTATATGCCCCATCCAAAATATAACAAAAAAGGGCATATTCCTGCCTATGAAATGATTAAATTTTCAGTTAATATTCATCGTGGTTGCTTTGGCGGTTGCAGTTTTTGCGCTATAGCGGCTCACCAGGGTAAACAGATTATTAGCAGGTCGGAGAGATCAATCATGAATGAAATAGATAAAATTTCTTCACTTCCGGATTTTAAGGGTTACCTTTCTGATCTGGGCGGTCCCTCTGCAAATATGTACGGGATGAAAGGCAAAGACATGTCTGTATGTGAAAAATGTTCACGGCCTTCCTGCATCTGGCCGGGAGTATGTAAAAACCTTGATGCCAGTCATCAGCGACTTACAAACCTTTACAGGAAGGTTAACAGTACTGAAGGAATAAAGAAAGCTTTTATCGGTAGTGGCGTGAGATATGACCTTTTATTTCCGGAGTGGAACAAAAGTGCTGGTAAGTCTGAAAATGAATATTTAAAGGAACTGGTAAAAGGGCATGTTTCAGGCAGACTGAAGGTAGCTCCGGAACATACTTCCCCTCATGTACTTGCTCAGATGCGAAAACCTCCATTCACTCTCTACCGCAAGTTTAAGAAACATTTTGACGAAATTGTATTAGAAAACGGTTTGAAATTTGAACTAATTCCATATTTCATTTCATCACATCCGGCATGCACCGATAATGATATGAAAGCACTCACAAATGAGGTTAAGAACCTGGGGATCAAGCCTGAACAGGTGCAGGATTTCACCCCGACACCAATGACTCTTTCAACCCTGATATATTATACAGGAACAGATCCCTTTACCGGGAAAAAGGTTTATGTGGCAAAGCATCCTGAAGATAAAAGAAGACAGAAAGAGTACTTTTTCTGGTATCAAAAAAATGCCGGGCACAGGTCTGATTTCGTAAAACCTAAGTTGCTGAATGACCGTATTGGCAATGGAGTCAAAAGGCAGAAATGATTTTCTGTGAGATTCAGTGAAGGAACTCTTATGCTGAATGTGTTTTTGAAGAAGAACTAATTAACCGGAAACAAAAAACAAAAAACAAGTTGTAAATGAATTTCAGATGTATTATCTTTCCTTATTGTTTTAATCTTTGAAATCTGATTTGTATATATTTTTGATATTACATTGAATATCAATTGAATAAATTTATTGAGCAACCTCGGAAAAATGTTTTATTGATATAATTGCTAACCTGTAATTCAAATTTAATAAACTAAATTTTATAAATATGAGAACAATATTTAAACTTCGATTTTTTGTAGTATTATCATTTTTACTAACAGCTTCTCTTCTGATAAATGCTCAGACTCCTTCTCCACAGGATAAAAAAGCCGCTGAATTGAAGAGACTTGAAACAGGAGTTAACACAGCTAAAGCTAAAGTTGACTTGAATGAACGTAAATTGGCTGTTGCCGATTCATTAATTACAGCTGGAAATCAGTTGACCTCTGAATCAAAAACAGAAATTAAAGCAATTACATCGGAAAAGAAGAGACTTGACAAAGATTATGCTACACAGCAAAAATCGTTGCAAAAGCTTACTACTTCAAAGGACAAGGATGAAGCTACCCAGGCTAGAGCTGATTTAAAAGCTCTTAGTGCAAAATATAAACTGGACTCAAAAGCGCTTGACACACGAATGAAGGATGCAACAAAAAAGTCAACTACAGGTACGAATGATCTTACAAAAGGGAAAGCCAATAAGAGTACTGTCAAAGATGCTCTTAAAATTGCGAAAACAAATTTAGCCGAGGCTCAGAAGAAATATGATGCTGCTAATGAAGGTGAGAAAGCCGCTCCAAAGAAAAAGAAATAATTGAAAAAAATAAAGCCGGGACCAAAAAGCCCCGGCTTTTTTATCAACCTGAAAACAAAATCAGGGATAATCTTACTGTTCGTATTCCTTAAGTATATTCTTTACATCGTCAGGAGCGACCCTTCCATAAGTTTTATCACCCACAAGAACAACCGGAGCCAAGCCGCAAGCGCCAACACACCGTAAACTTGAAAGAGAAAACTTTCCATCCTTAGTTGTTTGTCCGACCTGAAGCCCAAGTTCCCTTTTAAACTCGTCCAGCACCTTTTCAGCACCCCTGACATAACAGGCAGTGCCCATACAAATGCTTATGGGATGCTTTCCCTTAGGTGTCATTGTGAAGAAAGAATAGAATGTTATAACACCATATATTTTTGCGACCGGAACAGTAAGCTCTTCAGAAACAACCTCCTGCACTTCAGCGGGCAGATACCCGAAATGCTCCTGACATCTATGTAAAACGTTTATCAACTCCTGAGGGTCATTACGGAACGATGCACAGATCTCTTTTATTCTTTTGACATCTTCCTCTCTTAGTTCAATTTTAATACTTGACATATTTCTATATTTTATTGTTGACCAGCCGGTACAAACTATTGTTTAACAATGAATTTTTTCTTCTTATCAAAATAATGCGTATGAAGCAGATGATGTGCTTTTTCGCTGTTTGGTTTTCCAAGAAATTCCTTATAAAGTTTTATTATGAATGGATTTTCATGAGATTTTCTCAATATTTTTTTCTTGTCTTCCCTGTATATTGCTGCAGCTCTGGCCTTTATTATATCAGAATTTCCATGGTGAAGAGGCTGGCCTCCGCCACCTATACAACCACCGGGACAAGCCATGATTTCTATGGCATGGAATTTCGATTTGCCGGCTCTTACATCATTAAGCAGTTTTCTGGCATTCCCAAGGCCATGTGCAATTCCTATTCTGATAGGAGTACCATTGAAATCAATAGTAGCTTCCCTGACGCCTTCGAGTCCCCGAAGTTCCATAAAATCAACTTTTTCAAGCTTCTTACCTGTGTTGAGCTCATATGCTGTACGTACAGCAGCCTCGATAACACCGCCTGTATTTCCGAAAATCACACCGGCTCCTGTTGATTCTCCCATAGGTGAATCAAATTCTTCACTTTCAAGATTGTTAAGATCAATGTTAGCCTGTTTTATGAAGGCAGCCAATTCCCTGGTTGATATAGAATAATCGACATCCCGGTTGCCATCTGTTGAGAATTCCTCTCTCTGGCATTCATACTTCTTGGCGAGACAAGGCATTATTGAAACTACAACCAAATCCTTACGACCAATCCCGATTTTTTCGGCAAAATATGTTTTTGCTATAGCCCCGAACATCTGCTGAGGTGATTTTGCAGTTGATGGTATGTCCTTAAGATCTGGGAAATATGATTCAAAGAAGTTCACCCAACCCGGGCAACAGGATGTTAATATCGGCAATTTTGCGCTTTCGTCTCCTTTCAGGTGACGAGAAAGACGATCGAGGAATTCGCTGCCCTCTTCCATTATAGTAAGGTCGGCTGCAAAATCTGTGTCAAAAACATATTTGAACCCAAGAACTCTTAAAGCCGCAACCATTTTTCCTGTTACAAGTGTGCCTGGTTCCATTCCGAATTCCTCACCAAGGGCAGCCCGCACAGCGGGGGCAGTCTGAACAATAACTGTTTTCGTAGGATCTGCCAGGGCCCTGAGTATATCAGGTGTATGGTCAACTTCAGTGAGTGCCCCTGTAGGACAAACAGCAACGCACTGGCCGCAATAAGTGCAGGTTGAATGCTCCAGGTTTTGCTCGAAAGCCGGTGATACAACAGCCATAAAACCTCTGTTGATAGCGGATAATGCTCCAACGGTCTGAACATCATTACACATAGTCTCGCACCGGCGGCACATTATGCACTTGTCAAGATCTCTGATAATTGAGGGAGATGTATCCTTTCTGTAGGTCGACATTTTAGCTATTTCTGTACCAGGTATTTCTCTGATACCAAGCCTGATAGCCATGTTTTGCAGATCACAGCTTCCGGATTTTGGACATATCAGGCATTCTTTAGGATGATCTGATAGGATAAATTCCATTACTGTCCTCCTTGCATTCAGAACTCTGGTAGAATGTGTTTTCACCACCATGCCATTCTCACAGTTTGTAGCACAGGAGGGAGCGAGGTTACGTCTTCCCTGAACTTCAACAACACAAATGCGGCATCCGGCAGGTTTATTTTCAATATTCAGATCATGCAGCTCCATGTAACAGAGTGTAGGAATTTCTATACCCAACTCCCTGGCAGCTTTAAATAGAGTTGTACCCTTAGGCACTTCAATTATTTTATTATCTATTGTAAGTTTCATTGTTTCCATTTCCAGCACTTCATTGATTACTTGATTATTATTGCATCAAACTTGCATTTCTCGATGCAGGCACCGCATTTAATGCAGATTGAAGGATTGATTAGATGTGGTTCTTTGCGCTCACCTGTAATTGCATTTACAGGGCACACCCTTGCACAGGCGGTGCAACCAACACAATTATCTGAAATTATGAAATATTGCATCAGGTCACGGCATTTTCCGGCAGGACATTTTTTGTCAACAACATGTGCTACATATTCATCCATAAAGTTTTCGAGCGTCGAAAGAACCGGATTTGGAGAGCTCTGTCCCAGACCACAAAGAGCAGTGTCTTTGATAACAAGACTCATGTTTCTTAACCTGTCGAGATCCGCCATAGTACCATTTCCTTTACAGATATGCTCCAAAAGTTCGTGCAGGCGTGTGTTCCCTATTCGGCATGGTGAACATTTTCCGCACGACTCATCCATCGTAAAGTCGAGGTAGTACTTTGATATTGAGACCATACAGTCATCTTCATCCATCACTATCATACCTCCTGATCCCATCATTGAGCCTGCAGCAACAAGGTTATCAAAATCGATCGGTGTGTCAAGATGTTTTTCAGTCAGACAGCCCCCTGAGGGACCACCGGTCTGAACTGCTTTAAATTTTTTACCATATTGTATTCCTCCTCCAATCTCAAAAATCACCTCGCGCAGAGTCGTCCCCATTGGAACCTCAATAAGACCTACATTATTTATTTTTCCTGCAAGGGCAAAAACCTTTGTACCTTTTGATTTTTCGGTTCCAATGCTGCTGAACCATGAGGCTCCTTTCAGAATAATAGGGGAGATACACGCAAAAGTTTCAACATTATTTACGTTAGTTGGTTTACCTCTGAATCCTGATTCTACAGGGAAAGGAGGTTTTACGGTTGGTTCACCGCGCAACCCTTCCATGGAGTGGATAAGGGCAGTCTCTTCGCCGCAAACAAATGCGCCTGCACCATATTTTATTTCAATGTCAAAATTGAAACCACTTCCAAATATATCATTTCCAAGAAGTCCAATATCCCTGGCCTGTTTAATTGCGGTTATTAATCGGGCTACTGCAAGGGGGTACTCAGCGCGGATATATATTAATCCCCTGGATGAACCAATACAGTATCCGCAAATTGCCATAGCTTCAAGGACTGAATGAGGATCTCCTTCCAGAACAGATCTGTCCATAAAAGCTCCTGGATCACCTTCGTCCGCATTACAAACAACATATTTTTCATCAGATTTATTTTCAAAAGCCAGTTTCCATTTCAAACCGGTAGGAAAACCTGCACCGCCTCGACCGCGAAGACCTGAATCCTGGATAAGTTTTATTACATCAACAGGTTTCATTTCTTTAAGTACCTTTCCCAGAGCAAGATATGCATCTCTCGCAATAGCTTCCCCGATGCTCTCAGGGTCGATAATTCCACAATTCCTTAGCACTATCCTGAGCTGCTTTTTAAATGAAGCCATTTCTGATGATGCTGATACCAGTTTTTGGGTTAACGGGTCTTTATAAACCAGTCTTTCAATCTTTTTCCCTTTTACAATATGTTCTGAAATTATTTCAACAGCATCTTCGGGAGTTACTTTTGTATAAATGATATCATCAGGCATTATTTTAACGACTGGACCAAGTCCACAAAGTCCAAAACAACCTGTTTTAATTACCTGAATATCATTTTCAAGCGCCAAAGCCTCAAGTTCAAGCTTAAGGTTATCGAGGATTTCCTCACTATGCCTGGAATCGCATCCAGCACCACTGCAAACAAGTATCTGTTTCCTGTATTTTACCATTTTAATTTCCTCCATTTAATTAGTTTATTATCTGGTAGTTTACAGGTAATATACCTTCAACATATTCCCCGTTCTTTATAAACTTCTCAATAATCTCATCCGCTCGCAGTTTATCGACATTTCCGAATATAACAGGTTCTTCACCAGGAAGGGTAACTTCAATTGTTGGTTCGGCAAAACAATAACCCATATCTCCGGTTTTGATTACGATAGCATCGATATTCCGTTTTTCAAGTTCAATTGTAAGAAAATCATGTATCGCACGGGCTCCGGAAGCAATTCCGCTTGTTCCCATGTGAACCCTGATCCGGACCTTCCCACCAGGAGCATCTTTTTTTTCTGATTCTTTTGACTTTGACAGATACTCATCTTTAATTTTTATTAGATCTGCAAGTGTTCTAATTTGTTTCATATTTATCTGAATTTCAAATATATATTAGTTTTTATGAAAAATTTTAATAATTTTTAAAAACGAACTTCGATGCAAATATAATATTTATCTGTTAATAAAATAACAATGTTAATAAAATAACAATAATTTATATTTCTTCTAAATAATACTTTTAAGAGGATCATTTAATATTACAAATTGGTAGTTTAAAAAGCTAGGTTTTTACCGCACTATTCCGTCGCACTATCCAAGTTATTCTTGTTTGTGAGGATTTGATATCTTTAGTGTTTTGCAATAACTTATGTAAATGATAAATGGATTTGATTATTTTTGTTTTCTTAAACAACAATAATTATAGTCCTAATTTTATACTTATGAAAAGAGTCATTTTTTTTCCAATTCTTGTTTGTCTGTTATTATATTTTTCTCTGTTTGAAAATCAGCTGCAGGCACAGTTTGGACAGCGTGGAGGTGGTAATCCGGTCAGAGTTACCGGATGGACTGATGACTCACACTATATTTTTCAGACATTGGATGCTGAAAAGAAACCTCTTACTCTGAATGTTGACATTAAAACAGGGAAAGGAGTTGCATATACAGCTCCAAAATCTGAAAGGGATTTGTTAAGCGAATCTTTGCCTAAAGGTACTAATCTAGGATTTTTAGACATTATCAGTCAGGATATGAAAAGTGTCATTTTTGTGAAAGAAAATGATCTTTATTATTTCAAAATCGGTGACAAAGACTTAAAGCGACTCACTTTTGATAAAGTGCCTGAGGTGAATACTAGATTTTCGTCGGATGGAAAGAAAATTGCCTATACTAAAAATAAGGACCTTTATGTTTATGACCTTGTAAGCGACAAGGAAATACGTCTTACAAACGATGCTTCAGATAAAGTTTACAATGGTTATTCATCATGGGTTTACATGGAAGAAATTCTCGAAAGAGTAAGCCACTATGCAGCATTCTGGTTCTCTCCGGATGGGAATAAAATTGCTTACCTGAGAACCGATGAGACACAGGTTCCTGTTTTCACTCTTAACCGTCTTGATGAGGCCGACGGCATCCATGGTCTCCTGGAAGTAACTCCCTACCCGAAACCAGGAGATCCGAATCCTAAAGTGAAAATGGGCATTGCTGATATAGCTACTGCAAAGACTACATGGGTTAAAACCGATTATAATGTTGATCAATATATTGCCTGGCCCTTCTGGACACCAGATAGCAAAAAGCTTGCTGTTCAGGTGCTTAACCGCGATCAGAATGATATTAGAATTATTCTGGCCGACCCTTCGGCAGGAGATTATACACAGATCTACTCGGAATCAAGAAAAACATGGGTTGAATTTTTCGAGGATATCTATGTGATGAAGAATGGCACTGGATTTATCCTCAGAAGCTGCAAAAACGACTGGGAGAATCTTTACTATTATGGGTGGGATGGAAAGATGATCGCTCAGCTTACAAATGAGAGCTGGAGAGTATATAGTATTTCTAGAGTTGATGAAGATGCAAAAATCGTTTATTTTACAGGAACCGGTCCCGAATCGACTGACAACCATTTTTTCAGTGTTGGTCTAGACGGAAAGAATCTGCTTCAGATCTCAAAAGGACCTGGCTCACATAACGTAACTGTTTCACCAAAAGGAAGCTACTATATTGATACCTGGAGTAGCATTACTTCTCCCGGTTCAATAATTGCATATGACAAAAAAGCGAAGGTTATAAAAGAGATCTATAAGGTTGAACAACCCACTTTCGATCCTGCCAAGAATTCAAAAGCAGAATTTGTGAAAATAATGACTTCAGATGATCTTTTTAATATGCCGGCTATTATCACGTATCCATTAAATTTTGATCCGAATAAGAAATATCCGGTCGTGTTTACAATTTACGGAGGACCGGATTCAAAAATTGTTTATAACAGATGGCAGGGGAATATGGCGTCATGGTATGCACAAAATGGGATCATTACATTTACGGTTGACCACAGAGGATCCGGTCAGTTTGGTAAAAATGGGCTCGATTATATTTATCGATGTCTTGGAAAATGGGAGATATCCGATTATGCCGATGCGGTGAAATGGCTGCGTACCAGACCGTTCGTTGATCCTGATAAAATGGGTATTACCGGAACCTCATACGGTGGCTATATGACATGTTTAGCTCTCACTAAAGGAGCAGATTACTGGACACATGGTTTTGCAGGATCTTCCGTTACCGACTGGCGCCTTTATGATGATATCTACACAGAGCGTTATATGGATACTCCACAGGATAATCCTGAGGGCTATAAAGATGGCTCAACCCTCACATTCGTAAAGAATTATAAAGGGAAGCTTTATTTAAATCATGGAGATATGGATGATAATGTACATTTCCAGAATTCAATACATCTGATCTCCAGACTTGAAGACGAAGGAAAATCATTTCAGTTCATGCTCTATCCGGAGGGCCGTCACGGATGGGGAGGAGCNNGTCCCTCTGCCTGTTTATAATACAATTTTTTTTGCTTCATTTGGAACTTCAAAATTCTGATTTTTGAACTTAAACCAAACCATATGATAATTGGCATACTAAAAGATTCCGGGACAGAGAACAGAGTGGCTTTATTGCCTGGTGAAGTATCAATACTAAAAAAACTTGGCATTGAGGTAATTATTGAGCATCATGCCGGTGAAGGGGCTTTTGCCACTGATAAAGCTTATCTGGCGGCTGGTGCCTCTGCAGCTGACAGAAATGGAGTTATCTCAAAATCCGAAATGTTGTTATCTGTTAACCCTCCGCTTGGTGACGATATTAAATCTTTCAGGGAGGGGCAGGTAATCTGTACAGTTCTTAATCCTGTTGAAAACAGTAAATGGCTGGAAAGTGCACGGGTACGAGGTCTCTCTGTTCTTGCGCTTGATCTTGTTCCTCGTACAACACGCGCGCAGTCCATGGACATTCTCTCCTCAATGGCAACTGTATCAGGCTATAAAGCCGTTCTGGAAGCTGCTTCAATGCTGCCAAGGTTCTTCCCAATGTTCATGTCGGCCGCGGGAACCATAAAACCTTCAAAGGTACTTATTCTTGGCGCTGGAGTAGCTGGTCTTCAGGCAATTGCAATTGCCAGGAAACTTGGAGCTCAGGTTGAGGTATTTGATGTAAGATCTGCTGTTAAAGAGGAGGTTAAAAGCCTTGGTGGAAAATTCGTTGAAGTTGAGGGTGCAAAAGAAGATGCAGCAGCAGGCGGATATGCTGTTGAGCAAACCGAAGAATTCAAAAAGAAACAGCAGGATCTTATCCAGCAACGTGCTATTGCTGCGGATGTAGTTATTGCTACGGCTCAGATCCCCGGCAAAAAAGCCCCTGTACTGCTTTTGAAAGAGACTGTTAATGC
>PMEC01000156.1:6312-19185 GCA_003155705.1 Bacteroidales bacterium | reverse complement strand
GGAAGGTAAATTGAATCTTAATATGCAGGATGATATAATAAATGGCACAACCGCGGTTCACGGTAAAGAATATATAAGTAAAAGAGTGAAACAAATGCTTAATATACAATAAATTACATTATGGAAAACATATTAGATTTTTTTCTTAAAAACAGGGAGGCAATATTTCTCGTGATACTGTCAGTCTTTCTTGGAATAGAAGTTATAAGTCACGTGCCGGCAATCCTTCATACACCTCTCATGTCAGGAGCCAATGCAATACACGGTGTTGTGATCATTGGAGCTATAATTGTAATGGGACATGCTGCAACAACAAGTTCAATGATACTTGGATTCCTTGCAGTGGTGCTTGGCACTCTTAATGTGGTAGGCGGATTTGTTGTTACAGACCGTATGCTTGAAATGTTCAAGAAGAAAAAATAGATATTAGTGTAAAAGAAAAAATTACATAATGAACCAGACAATTACAACCGGAATACTGGAGGTCACTTACGTTGTGGCTTCAGTTATGTTCATTTTAGGTCTTAAAATGCTTAGCCATCCAGAGACAGCCCGGAGAGGAAATACTATAGCAGCTTTCGGTATGGGATTTGCCATCATAGCAACTATTCTTTTCCACAAAAAAGACGGGCAGCCAATTGGCAATATACCATGGATTTTAGCAGCCATAACCATTGGTACTGCCATCGGATGGGTAATTGCAAAGCGGGTTAAAATGACGGCAATGCCCCAGCTTGTGTCGTTCTTTAATGGGATGGGAGGTGCCGCGGCAGCATTAATTTCTATGATGGAATTTCCACATGTCAGCCCTGAACTTATAGCAAAAAGCGGTATGGCTAACGGGCATGTACTTGCTATTCTTCTGGGACTTATGATCGGAACAATATCCTGGGCCGGAAGTATGATTGCTTTCGGAAAACTCGATGGATGGATAGGTGATATGAGGATCAAAGCAATGAAATATGTAAACCTCACGATCCTTGCAGTGCTTATTGGTTTCATCGTTTATATAATGACTCGTCATGTTGCAGCAAGTGCAGAACTTACTCCTTTAATATATGTAATGTTTGTCATTGCAGTTATCTATGGTGTTTTGTTTGTAATGCCTATTGGCGGGGCTGATATGCCGGTTGTGATATCTCTGTTGAACTCATTCACCGGCGTTGCCGCGGCTATGGGAGGTTTCCTTTACAGCAACCAGGCAATGCTTACCGGCGGTATCCTTGTCGGTTCGGCAGGAACAATCCTTACTATTCTGATGTGCAAAGCAATGAACCGGTCATTGCTTAATGTCATTGTTGGCGTATTTGGTGGCGGTGGTCAATCGAACATGGAGGCTGGGGGAGTTATTAAAGAGATCTCACTTTCAGATGCTGCTGTTCTTCTTAGCTACTCAAAGAAGGTTGTCATTGTTCCTGGCTATGGACTTGCAGTTGCACAGGCTCAGCATACATGTCATGAACTTGATAAACTTCTCGAAGAAAAAGGAGTCGAGGTCAAATATGCAATACACCCGGTAGCAGGACGTATGCCAGGACATATGAACGTACTTCTTGCTGAGGCAGATGTTCCGTATGACAAGCTTATTGAGAGCGATGAAATCAATCCCGATCTGCCAAATACCGATGTACTCGTCGTTATAGGTGCCAATGATGTAGTAAATCCTGCAGCAGAAGATGATCCCTCAAGCCCTATTTATGGCATGCCAATTATTAAAGCAAGGGATGCAAAAAACATAATTGTTATGAAACGAGGTATGGGCAAAGGTTATGCGGCAATTGAAAACATGTTGTTCTTCAATGATAAAACAAGGATGCTTTTTGGGGATGCCAAAAGCACATTACAAAACCTTGTAAATGAGATTAAAAATCTTTGAAATATATTAATTGGAATTTCTGATAGCCCTGTGATATGACAGGGCTTTTTTCATCCCTTTTGATTAAATTTGTTTTTGTTTAGTGTTCGAAAAAGAATGTAATAAATGAATATTTCAAGAACAAGACTGGCGAAGGTCAGAGCATTAATGAAGGAGAGGGATATTGATGCTTACATAATTCTCAATACTGATCCTCACCTTGGAGAATATATCCCCGGACATTGGAGGATTGTGCAGTGGTTGACAGGTTTTACAGGATCCTCAGCAGTAGTGATTATTGCCAAAAAATTTGCCGGACTCTGGACTGATTCACGTTATTTTATTCAGGCTGAGGAACAACTTTCCGGTTCCGGCTTTTCGTTAAAGAAACTTAATGTTACTTCTGAACCGATCTGGCTCGAATGGCTTGGAGAAAANNTGAAAAAAATACTTGGCAAAAATAAGGTCAGAATAGATCTCGAATGTGATTTGATTTCTGAAATCTGGACTGAACGCCCTCCAATGCCGGACTCAATCGCATTTGATCATAATATAATTTTTTGTGGGAAGGAGCGTAAAGACAAAATTACTGAAGTACGCGAACAGATGATTAAAATGAGGGTGGATTCACATCTTCTTACTTCTCCTGATGATATCATGTGGTTACTTAATATTAGGGGTAACGATCTGGAATACAGTCCTTTGATCCTTGCTTTTGCAATTGTGACACAAGATCAGATATTACTATTTTCTGAGGAAAAGAAGATACCCTTGAAACTTGCTTCAGAATTTGACAGAATTGATATAACAATTCTGCCCTATGTAGAGATTTCATTGATATTATCAAGATTAAAGAAAGGATCCTTCTTGCTGCTGACTCCCGAAACGACCAACTCTTCTCTTTTTAATTCTATCCAGGAAGGAGTTAATATTGTTAAAGATATAAGCATTCCTACGCACCTTAAAGCTGTAAAAAACAGTATTGAAATTGAGAACATCAGAAAGGTAATGACAAAAGATGGAGCTGCACTTACAAAGTTTTTATTCTGGCTTGAAAAAAACGTCGAAAGTAATACTATTACTGAATTATCAGCAGCCGGGAAGCTTCTTGAATTCAGACTTCAGCAGTCAGACTGCATAGGTTCAAGCTTTTCAACTATAGCAGCTTACAAAGAACATGGCGCTCTGGTACATTATTCTCCATCAACCGGTTCAAATTCTGATCTGAGGGCTGAAGGTATTTTCCTTATTGATTCCGGAGGTCAGTACCTTGATGGAACAACCGACATAACACGTACAGTTACACTCGGGAAACCAAATCATGTTCAAAAATCTGATTTTACTCTAGTTCTGAAAGGTATGATTGATCTTGCTATTTCTAAGTATCCCGTTGGAACAAAAGGTTTCCAGCTTGATGTATTAGCTCGTAAGGCATTGTGGGATAATGGATTAAATTATGGTCACGGAACAGGACACGGAGTAGGCTTTTTCCTGAACGTTCACGAAGGCCCTTATTCTATTGGGACATGTTCTTCGGAAAGCAACAAATTTCCTCTGGAACCAGGTATAATAATTTCTGATGAACCTGCTATTTACCGAGCGGGGGAATATGGAATACGGACTGAGAATCTTTTGCTCGTATTTGAGGATGAAAAGAATGATTTCGGTCATTTCCTGAAGTTTGAGACATTATCATTATGTTACATAGATACCGCACTTATTGAAAAATCTCTTCTGGATCAATTGGAATTAAAATGGTTAAATAGCTATCATTCAATTGTATATGAAAAACTTTCGCCTTTATTGACAGATGAAGAGAAAAAATGGCTAAAAGTAAAAACAAAAGAGATTTGAATAGATTATCACCTGATTGTCAAAAATTTAGTAAATTTGTTAAGAGACCCGAATTCTTCTGAAAGAATTGCTTGAACTTTTATCTATTATGTTGTGTTCTAATAATTATTACAACAAATTTTTTGAAAATGAATATTTTTGTAGCAAAGCTGAGCTCCGGAACTAAAGGAGAGGATCTGGAACAGCTGTTCAGTAAATTTGGAGAAGTGACCTCCGCAAAGATCGTGGTTGATCGTGAAACAGGTTTGTCAAAGCGTTATGGTTTTGTCGAGATGGCTGATGAGCAGGCTGCATACGAAGCTATTGATAAACTTAATGACACTGAACTGGACGGTGGCAAGATTGTGGTTAAAATGTCCGTTCCAAAGACGGATAAAAGACCGGCCGGCAGGAAGAGAAACTTCAGAGATAATGAACAGAATTAAAATCTCAAACTGTTTACATTTCTGTTTTTTTATCGTCCTGGTCCAGTCATCTCTGTCATAAAATTAATATCCATTACGGGGAATTCTGTAATTCTCAGCCTTGTACAACCATAAGGTACAAGAGTTATTGCTTCAGGATTAGCATCAGGTTTAACGGGACTCGAAGGCGGAATACCTGCTGAATTGTTAACCAGCGTCCACTGTTTAATCTTCATTCCTCTGACTCTTATTTGAACCGGGGCATCCATACCCCATTTATAGTATTTTGAAGAATCTGAAGACCAGATCAAATCACCTCTATCAGAAAAAGGATAAGCACCGATCGGGTTCTCAATTACCTGATTGTCTTTCATCAGATTTTCCTTATCAATTATAAGTCCATAGTTCCAGTCGCTCTTTGGTCTTATTTCCCAATCAGCGCTTCCTTTAAAGGTTAAATTATCATTATCTATTTTAACTTTTTTGTACTCCTTGTCAATTCTGAGTGAAAAATACAATGGTCCGCGAAGTATAGCTACTGAGTTATTATAACGGGTTTCGTACCTGAGTTGAAGAGGCATATTTATTTTGACCTCCTCTCCATCTTTCCACTTTTCATCAAGCATGACTGTCTCTCCGGCCTTCCCTTCAATAGATTTGTCGCGATAAGTGATCTTAACATTTTCAGCCCAACCCGGTATTCTTAGGTAAAGGGGAAATCTTGTTTTTCCTGATGAGCTTATTTTCAGGCTGATATCTCCGTTGAAGGGATAATTTGTAATTTCTTGTATGCTAACTTCCTTTTTGTTGCCTACTCTGGCTTTCACAACTGAAGGACCGTAAGCAACGGCCACCAGCCCGTTGTCGTTTGTTGCCATCCACATACTTTCAACGAACTTTGGCCATCCCTGGTGCATGTTGGCAAGACAGCAGGCGAAGTCTGGCTTAAGTCCGTAGATATTCGAAAAATTTCCATTAGAACTCCAGTTCCTTTTTGCAGCTGAAACGAGGACCTGATTGGATTGCTGATCGTATTGATGAGCCCACATATCGGGAGTTGTTGTTCCGGGTAATGAGTTATAGGTCAGCATTTCAAGCCTGTCTGCCAATGTATTGTCTCCAAATATTTCATAAAGCGTTTCAAGTGAGAACATATATTCTACTACCGAACAAAGTTCTGTTCCCTTATCCGGACTCTTTCCGGACAGATGTTCATCGCAGGAGAATCTTCCACCAGCCTGACCATGGTTTTTGTCATATTTCCTTATTCCTTCGAATACTGAATTTTTATATTCGGAATCTTTCGATTGCTGAAACCATAGACCCGGATACTTGATAGCCATAGCATTGTTTACACCATGTGCTGTCAAACCATCGGCTTTCCATTCGACCGGTATTTTATTATCTGTATAAGCTGCTGAATCCCATGGAAACTTTTCATAGTATGTCATCCAGTTGTAGCTGTTTTTCTGAATAGATTCAATCGTCTCCAGAATCCATGATTCCTTTAACTGCCTGTAAAGCCAGTATCCGGTTACGGCATTTTCCATTGCTCTTACACCCCGCCACTCTTTATCGGGCCAGTCAGGGGGAGTAGTGTGCAAGTATCTGAAATATCTGGTCAGGACATCAATGGCTCTCTTATCACCTGTTGCTTCGTAATACTGCATCAGAACTTTATTTGCAACAGCCAGCGGCCATCTGTCCTTATTTTTAGAAGGACCGTACCATCCTGAATCACTGCTGCTTACCATAATCTTTTCAATCCATTTATTTGCTTTATCAATAAGCCGTTTATCATCAAGAAGATAAGCAAGTGGGACCAGCCCATCAAGATAATATGGACCTCTTTCCCAGGCTTCACCGTTCCCGCCTCTCCATGCTGAGTTTACAAGATCCGGCCAGAAATCATCAAGGTTTCCGGTGAGACCTGCTGCCTGGGCTTCAAGCTGTGATTTTAACCAACCATCAGGCTTAACTGATCCTAATGGTAATTTAATGTAGGCATTCTGTAAAAGTGGAGCAGGATTGCCTTTGTAAAAACAGTTTTCTTTCTTACCGGTGCAACCGCTAAAGCCAATAGTTACGAAGCAAAAAAATGTAATAACTGCTTTATTCATATCGTTTTACCTTAGAGATTTCTTTTAATCTTCACATTCCCCTATGAGGCTGTTGAAAAGGAAATATTTTATAACTTTTCTCCTTTGTACGCCTTTGTGCCGTACTTTGTGATCCTTTGTGGTTCAATGATTTAGGTTTTACCACAAAGGAACACTAAGGTTTTCACGAAGGTACACAAAGTACTTTTTCAACAGCCACAATTATTAAGTTAGACTCTCTTAATTTTTTTTTTACTTTCTACTTTCTACTTTCCTCTTTGCAAAGGATCTTCAATTACCTGCAACATATCAAACCAGGCGACACCTTGTCCAGGCATATTCAGAATCAGATTGGTTTTTTTAGATGGTATTGTATCAGCAGGAATTGTAACAAATGTTACAAACTGCTTCCATACTTTCTGAGGCACAAATCTTGCTTTTCCAAATTCCCCGAGTGATATTTCAACAAATTGAGGTCTTACGTGTTTCTCAATGGAAACAGATTTTTCTGTGGAATCTGATGCTGAGAGTTTTTGTTCGGGATCGGCCTTTGCCCAAATAGAGATCATATAGGAACTCCCCGTAGAGACTTTTACCGGGAAGAATCTTAAAGTTATACTATTGCTGTCTTTTGGCGTAACTATTCGAAGTGAGTGGTTTCCTTCAAAATGTTCCCTTGAATCAAGGAAAAAGGTAGCTCCTCTGTCTCCACCTGGCCGGGCATAGCAGGTTGCCGGAATTCCAATGCTTGAAATATCTTCAAATCCAGGATCTTTGGTCAGGTTGTTTGGCCAGGGTCCAATTCCTTCCTTAATCTTATTCATATCAATCATATACACCTGCGACCCATAAGCAGAAAGAATATCTGAGATGTGCCCCCAATTAACTGTGACATTCCTGTTTTCAAAAATTACTTTAGCTGTTGCATTTCCAATTCCGGTGATCCTTATGTCAGCTCTCTGTGGCTCATTTGCTTTATTCACCACCAATATCATTAATTGTCCGTTATGGAGTTTTGATAATAAAGAAATATTTTCCAAAGAAGTCTCTACCGGATTAGCTTGCTCATCTGAAAGAAGCCANNAATAACAGATTGGTAAGTCATTGATCTGATTTCCTGTATGGATGGCTCCCTGCTCCATTGCTCTCCTCCGCCAAAGGCTTGAGGAACTATCCATACCGGTTTTTCTCCCTGAAATTGTTTTTCAAGTTTATTGGTTACTTCGCCTACCAGAGAAACAGGAAGATCGGGGATTGGATATGGATCTGCCATGACTATATCCAGCGCATTTTCAAATTTTTTAGATGAAAGGAATGGCGCCATAAAGACTATTGAGACAGGATGCCAGGGATCTGTCTCTTTAACCACTTTGTAAATCGTCTCAAGTTTCAAAGGCGTTACTTTATTGCCAGTCGGTTCATCTGCAATATACCATGCCAGCAAAGCCGGGTGATTCATAAATGTCTTTATTTCTCTTATCAGAAGTTCCCTTTTTTGCGCTTCAGTATAACCTTCTATCTTTGATCCTACACCTCCTCCTCCCGAAACTGACAACAGGTTATAATGTACTTTCAAGCCAAGTTGTGCACATCTGTCCATATACTTCTTTCTTTCGCCGAGGGTTTCAGGGAGAATTTTTTGATAAGGTGAAATCATATTGAAACCTCTTACGACTTCTTCCTCTGGAAGTGTCGGATAAACGGGTGAATAGCAATAAAAACCAAATGGGAAAAACTGCCTTCTGTTCACTATTAATCCTCCTGTTAACCTGTCTGTTTTTACTTCATTTGGCTTATATGGCAGAATTATAAGACTTGTTTTTGCAGAATGTCTTTCTCTTTTATCTGAGATGAACCTGTAAGTAAATATTTCTGCCTTAATATCACATTTTGTTCGTATTGATTTTAAACTAAAGGGCACTCTTAAGATTTCTTTCGTAGCTTTACCAGTCCATTCTGCAATAGTATCAGAGTTATTTATTAGTCTGATTTCCAGGTTCATATTAATAATATTTCTAGGAACCTTTACAAGCATTTCTGCATTTTCTTCAAATGAATAAAAACTTTGCCGGGTGCAAATGCTGAAGGAAGTAGAGTCGATTGTCTGACTCAGAATATCGGGATTAAACAGGATAAAAAGAATCAATGTAACATATAAATTCTTTATTCCAGCCATTTTAGAGATTGAAATTGTTTGACATAAATGTAATCACTTTTAGAATCATTGAATTATTTTTGTGTTGTCTAAATCTGCTTACTGCAACATTTTTGAATTTTTCATGTCTTTTTCATGATAACATCAGTAAAACTAAAAACATCGATCATGTTAATGAATTTTTTTGTCAGTGCCTTGCGGAATATGAGGAAGCAGAGCGGATATATTATGCTTAACGTAATTGGACTGGCCATTGGACTTACCAGTTTCCTGTTTATTACATTGTATGTGATTAATGAGCTCAGTTATGACAGGTTCCACAAAAACTACCAAAATATTTACGGGCTGAAAGTGGAAGGCCGGATGGCAGGCGGCACATTAGATCAGGCTGTTACAGCCGCTCCCATGGCTCAGGCCATGTTGAATGATTATCCGGAGGTTTTACATGCTACCCGGGTGACCCAGCTGGGTGCATGGTTGATTCGGTTTGGTGAAAATAAGTTTAATGAGGAGGGTGTACTTTTTGCTGATTCAACATTTTTCAGCGTTTTTGATTTCAAACTATTAAAGGGAGATCCAAAATCAGCTCTGGTAAGACCTCGCTCAATNNCTGTAACAGGTGTTATTCAGAATATACCGGATAACTCTCATATTAAATTTGATATGCTGGCTTCGATGAGTACATACCCGGGTCAGGCAAACGGTTCAAACTGGTTAAGTCATAATTTCTATACCTATATAGTTGTAAAAGACGGAACTGACAGGATAGTCCTGCAGAAGAAATTTCAGAGTATGGTCACAAAATATGTCGGGCCTCTGATTCAACAGTTCCTCGGTTATTCAATTGATGATTTCAGAAAAGCGGGAAATGATTTCAGCTACGTTATTGAACCATTGAAGGATCTTCATTTGAAGGGTGCAACCCAATACAACCTTGAACCACTGGGTTCGCTGACAACCACTTATATTTTTGCAGTTATTGCATTACTAATACTAATAATTGCAATAATAAATTATGTAAATCTTGCTACAGCCAAATCGGCGGGCAGGGCTAAAGAAGTAGGAGTTAAAAAAGTTGCAGGCGCTAATAAGTCAGGTCTTATTTTCCAGTTTCTTACAGAATCGATTCTAATTGTAACATTTGCCACTATCCTGGCAGTTTTACTGGTTTATATTCTTACGCCTTCTTTTAATCAGCTTATTGGTAAAGAACTTTCGATTGGCCTTTTTGACAACACTATAAATATCCTTTCTTTGATAGCTTTGATAATTGTTGTAGGAATTTCTGCTGGATTTTATCCTGCATTTGTTCTGGCTTCTTTTAATCCGGTAGAGGTATTAAAGGGAACATTAAATCCGGGTTCAATGTCTAGCAAACTTCGCGGCTTACTTGTTGTGTTTCAGTTTACTGTTTCAATCGTTATAATAATAGGCTCAATAATTGTTTATAACCAGCTGAATTTCATGACAAATAAAGATTTGGGATTTAAAAAAGATAATTTGATAATAATTCGTCGGGTTGATGCTTTTTATAAACAGCTTGAACCATTCAGGAATAATCTTCTGCAAATCCCGGGTGTCGAAAAGGTCGGTTTTTCATATCAGGTTCCGGGAACAAATTTTAATAATAATGCATTCTTCAACGATGATGACCCGGAAAAGAAGACCTACCTTCTGGAACAGGCCAGGGTGAGCCTGGATTATCCGGAGGCATTAGGAGTTCATCTTATGGAAGGCCGTTTTTTTTCGCATGAATTTAGTACTGATTCAACGGCGGTACTTATTAATGAAGCCGCAGTTAAGTCTTTGGGATTAAAAAACCCTGTTGGTAAATACATTCTTCAACCAAGCGGACCTAAACAGTTCCAGAAGTTCAAGATTATTGGGATAATGAAAGATTTTAATATTACCTCAATGCATAAAGCGATTGATCCGGTATGTTTTACTATAATGAGGAGGAATGGTGGAGATCAGTATGCTACCGTAAGACTTACGGGTCAGGATATCCCTGGAACAATCAGAGCAATCCAACAAAATTGGCAGAATTATACTTCCAATCAGCCATTTCAATATGATTTTTTTACAGATACCTGGAATCATCTGTATTCGTCAGAAATGAAAACCGGAAAGATTTTTATTCTTTTCTCTATCCTGGCTGTTCTTATTGCATGTCTTGGCCTATTGGGTCTCATAACTTTCATTACGAATAAAAGAACCCGGGAAATAGGAATAAGGAAAACTTATGGAGCATCTATCCAGGTTGTATTGGGTCTGTTATCCAAAGAAGTCATATATCTCATTCTTATATCATCACTTATAGCATACCCGATTGCCTATTTTGGATCAAAATACTGGCTTGAAGGGTTCGCAAATAAAGTGAAGGTTAATCCTGTCATCTATATTCTGGCAACATTTATTGCTTTAATAATAGGATGGTTGTCAATAAGTTATCAAACAATAAAAGCGGCTAATTACAATCCTGCCAGAGCGCTGAAAATTGAGTAAGAAAGTACCAGTTTAGGGAGTTAAGGGGACTCTGATTAAATAAAGTCCTTGTACCGGCGTTCTATTTTTTTATCAGACTGTAGAAATTTTCTTTGTACGTGTTGCTTACAGGAATTCTCTGACCGCCAATCCGGATGACTCCTCTTTCAATTGATTCAATCTTGTCAATAGCAATAATGAATGATTTATGTACTCTGCAGAACCCTTTGACAGGAAGCATTTTTTCAATCTGAGCGAAGTTTTGTAATGTCATTATTTTCTTGTTGAGGCATACTATCCTGAGATAATCTTTCATTCCTTCAATATACAATATGCTGTCCAGATCAACACGCTCGAGCCGGTACTCGGTCTTGACAAACATGAAGCTCTCTTTTTTTGAAGAATTAACTTCATTATGTTTCATGGCAAAGTGCTCTATAACTTTACTTACTGCCCTGGTGAATCGCTGAAATGAATATGGTTTCAAAAGATAATCAGTGACGCTAAGTTCAAATCCTTTTAAAGCATACTGTTCAAAGGCAGAAGTTATTATTACTTCCGAATGAGGATCTGCGACCTCAAGAAATTGAATTCCTGTAAGTTGCACCATTTGAATATCAAGAAAAATAAGGTCGGTCCGGTTAAGTTTAAGCCAGCCAATAGCTTCTACTGCATTGTCAAATGTGCGAATAAGTTTTAATTCAGGCACTTTTTCAATAAACCCTTCAAGCTTCGATAATGCAAGAGGCTCATCGTCAATTGCTATACAATTAATCACCATTAGTGTTGATAATTAGTTTTACATAGAAGATTGATTCTCCTGTTTCGATACTGAGTTGGTGTTTTTCAGGATATATCAGTTCAAGCCTCTTTTTCAAATTGATAAAACCGGTACCTGAATGAGTTGTCTCATGATTTTTCGAATATTTATCATAATAATTCGAAATTTCAAAAATAACCGTCCCATTTTCTGATGAAAGGTGAATATCTATACCAGGTTTTTTATCTCCGAAAATTGAAAATTTAAATGCATTTTCAATAAGAGGAACAAACAATGCAGGTGCAATTTTAACAGATAGATCGCCGTGGATGTCAGTTTGGATATCCTCAGGAGATTTTATTCTTATTCTGTATAATTCTATAAGGTTATTGACATATTCGACCTCTTTATCAAGTTCAACATAATCGGTTGAAGTTTCATAGGTAAGGTATCGCATAATACCGGACAGTCTTATAAGCGATTCTGAAGCCCTTTCAGGATTATTTTGAATCAGGGAGTCGATGTTATTAAGAGTGTTAAACAGAAAATGGGGATTCAGCTTGCTTTTNNGGAAAGTATCCGCTCATGTGCATTTTAATCGAATAGCCCCTGTAGAAATTCTGAAAAGATCCATCGAACAAAGCTCTGATAAAGAAAAGCATTGTATATCCTAAAAATGGCATAATGAGAACTGTCATAAAGGAAAAGCCGAAGAATGCGGCCAGCTTTTTTCTGTTCAGGAAAAACGGTACCAGAACCAGATAGAACAGGTAAAAGACAACCATCAGATATAGAAATGCAACAATATTTGAAACTATCTGCTGAGGAGGCGAATTTTTTCCAAGCGTAGAGTAGGGGAGATTTGCAAAAACAGCAAACAGCCAGACGAATATGTGGATATATGTTATTCTCTTTTTACTCATTTACGCTTTAATAAGACAAACTTACAAAATTATTGTTCGAACTACAGAAATTTGTGTTTTGGCATTCCTCTGTGGATCTCTGTGATCCCGATAGTTATCAGTACTCTGTGTTCCTCTGTGTAACAATTCTTAAGAACTATCACAGAGTTACACAGAGAAGCACTGAGTTTCACAGAGAAACAATTGAGAATATCACGATTCTTTGAAGTTTTCCACAATTAATCTGAAAAATGAACCATATAATCCGGCCAATGCAAGTGCTTTAAACCCACTTATATGCATCTGAACGGAATAGATCTTATAAAAGTTCGCAAAGGTTCCCTGGAAGAGTGCTTTTGA
>PMEC01000156.1:159-6271 GCA_003155705.1 Bacteroidales bacterium | reverse complement strand
ATGAATTGTTCCATTGGACGGCCATCAAACAATGGTACCAATGTTAAAATACAAGCAACGATCCAGGTTGCAATGTGAAGTCTTGTTGATAGAGTTGTTTTCATTTTGTCTGAGTTTAAATGTTTACAACTCAAAAGTAGATAATGACTTCTTCTGACTAAAATNNCATTTTTAAGAAATCTGTCAATCTCTTTTGCAGCTTTCCTTCCTGAGGCAATTGCCTTAACCACCAGGCTGGCACCATCTACAGAATCTCCGGCTGCAAATACTTTGTGTCTGTTTGTCATAAGATTCTGGTCTACTTTTATATTTCCTCTCTGATCAAGTTCCAGTCCGAGTTCAGTAACCAGTCCGTCTATTACCGGATGTACAAACCCCATTGCAAGAAGCACAAAATCGGATTCAATTATTCTACCGGTTCCGGGAAGACAAGTCATTGTATATTTCCCGTTTTTTTTGTCCCACTTAACATCTTCAACTTCAACTCCCTTAACATTTTCTTCATCCCCAATAAATCTTTTTGAGGAAAGGCCCCACATCCTTTCACATCCTTCTTCCTGTGAGGTGGATGTTTTAAGGGTTTTTCTGAATTCGGGCCAGAGATTATCGATAGCAGGATAAATTGGTGGTTTGGGAAGGATCTCAATCTGTGTGACACATTCAGCTCTTTGCCTTATAGCTGTTCCGACACAGTCCGATCCGGTATCACCACCTCCGATTACGAGGACTTTACGCCCCTCAGCAATCATACTGTCGTCGATTGAGGAATAATGCCCTGCATTTATCCGGTTCTGCCTCGTAAGAAAATCCATTGCAAAATGTATTCCTTTCAATGCCCGTCCGTCTATTTGAAGATCCCTGGGATGTGATGACCCTATGGCAATGCAGATTGCATCGTACTGATTCAGAAGCTCACCTCCCGTAATATCTTTGCCAATCATAATATTCGTCTTAATTAGCAGACCTTCATCAGTCATCAACTGTAAACGCCTGTCAATTGTCACCTTGCTTAATTTAAAGTCGGGGATACCGTACCTGAGAAGCCCGCCGATCTTTTCCTCTTTCTCAAACAAGGTAACAGTGTGACCTGCTTTGTTCAAAAGGTCAGCCGCGGCCATACCAGCGGGTCCGCTTCCTATTACAGCAACACTCCTTCCGGTCCGCCTTCTGGGAGGAACTGGTTTGATATAACCTTCAGCGAATGCTTTCTCAACAATAGCCACTTCATTCTCCCTGATTGTAACCGGTTCATTATTAATACTCAGTACACATGAATGCTCGCAACCTGCCGGGCAAATCCTGCCGGTGAATTCAGGAAAATTATTTGTTGCATTTAGCCTTTCAAAGGCTCCTTTCCAATCTCCCTTGTGAAGAAGATCATTCCATTCCGGGATTAAATTGTCGACCGGGCAAATCCAATGACAGTATGGGACACCACAATCCATACATCGTGAGGCCTGAAGCATCCTGTCTTCTGAATTAAGAACCTGTTCAACTTCACTATAATCGCAAATTCTTTCATGAATAGGGCGATTGCCGGCTTCCTTTCTTCTTATTTTCAAAAATCCGGTAGGATCAGCCATAGTTATATAATTTTAAATCTTATTATTTTTGATACTTTGTTCCTATCTGTTACCGATTTCTACATCAATTTCAACATCGGCAATCTTCTTTCTTATTTCCTCAAGCTTCAGTTCCTGAAGCACTTTCTTGTAATCATATGGAATAACCTTAATAAATCTTGGCAGCCAGCTATTTAGATCATCAAGGATCAATTTAGCCTTCTTACTACCTGTGAACTTATAGTGGCGGGATATAAGCTGAGTTAATTCATTGGTATCGTTAAAATCTTCAACAAGAGATAGTTCAACCATTCCCATGTTACAATAGAAATCAAAGTCGCCATTTTCATTCAAGACATAAGCTATTCCACCACTCATCCCGGCTGCAAAATTGCTCCCAGTGCTGCCCAGTACAACCACTCGTCCTCCGGTCATATATTCGCAACAATGGTTACCAACACCTTCTACTACTGCATTGGCTCCGCTGTTTCTCACTCCAAATCGTTCACCGGCAATCCCTGAAATATATATTTCTCCCTTTGTGGCTCCATAAAGAACTGTATTCCCGATAATTATATTTTTATCTGATTCAAAAGTAGAGCCTTGAGGAGGAACTACGATTATTCTTCCGCCTGAGAGTCCTTTTCCAAGATAATCGTTGGAATCACCTTCAAGGAAGAGTTCTATACCTGACATAAGAAATGCTCCGAAACTCTGACCTGCCGAGCCATTGAACCTGCATTTTATTGTACCGTCCGGAAGTCCGGCAGAACCATATAATCTGGCTATCTCACCAGATAACATGGCTCCAATCGTCCTATCTGTATTACGGATAGTCTTTTCAATTTCCACAGGTTGTTTGTTTTTTAAAGCCGGATCAGCTTCGGAAATAAGGGCTCTATCAAGGACAGATTCAATTTTATGATCTTGTTTTTCAATGCAATGCATCGCATTGGAACCCGCTTCAGGGGGCATGGTAAGTAATCCGCTAAGATCTAAATTCCTGATTTTCCAATGATCGACTTCCGGGTTTCTTTCCAGCAGATCGAATCTGCCGATTATATCATCCATTTTTCTATAACCGAGTTCAGCAAGGTACTCACGCACCTCTTCTGCTATAAACTGGAAGAAGGTCACAACATTATCAGCTTTCCCTGAAAATCTTTTCCTTAATTCAGCATTTTGTGTTGCTATTCCAACCGGGCAGGTGTTCAGGTGGCATTTGCGCATCATCACGCAACCAAGAACTATCAGTGCGCATGTCGAGAATCCGAACTCTTCTGCTCCTAAAAGTGCAGCCATAATTACATCCAGACCGGTTTTTAATTGTCCATCAGCCTGGAGCGTCACTTTTCTCCTGAGATTGTTCATCACCAGAGTCTGTTGTGTTTCAGCCAAACCCAGTTCCAGCGGTAAACCGGCATGTTTAATTGATGATATAGGACTTGCACCNNGCCGCAATTGTACCCACACCGCTTTCTGAGACAAGCTTCACACTGATCTTCGCAAACGGGTTCACATTTTTGAGGTCAAAGATCAATTGTGAAAGATCTTCAATCGAATAAATATCGTGATGTGGGGGAGGAGAGATCAGTGTAATTCCGGGTATTGAATAACGAGTAGAAGCAATGATCTTATCTACTTTATGACCAGGAAGTTGTCCTCCTTCTCCGGGTTTTGCCCCTTGCGCAATTTTAATCTGTATCTCATCAGCATTTACCAGGTATTCGGCAGTCACTCCAAAACGTCCGCTTGCTACCTGTTTTATCGCACTTCTGACGCTATCTCCATTTTCACGGAGTTTGAAACGCTCCGGATCTTCTCCGCCCTCACCTGTATTACTTCTTCCCCCGATGCGGTTCATAGCAATGGCAAGTGTCTCATGTGCTTCGCGGCTGATGGATCCATATGACATTGCACCAGTCACAAATCTCCTGAAAATTTTATCAACAGGTTCAACCTCTTCAATAGGAATGGGATTCTTTTTAATCTTTAACAACCCTCTGATAAACCCCGGGCTTTTGGTATCAAGATTGACCAACCGGCTGTATTCCTTGAATTTAATGTAATCACCTGTCTTTGTACTCCATTGAAGTAAAGAAATGGTCTCCGGGTTCCATGCATGATGTTCTCCATGTTTCCTGTATGAATATACTCCTTCAGTAAGAACTTCAGGCTGTTGTTCCTCGATCCATGCTTTCCTGTGTGGAATAAGAACCTCTTCNNGCTTCAAAAATCTGGGAAGATCTGTAACTTCTAAGCGTGCTGATCCCCATTTTTGACATGATCTTAAGAATTCCGTTATTGATTGCATGGATATAGTTTTCTTCTGCCTTCTGATAATCAAGCTGAATGGCTTTATCCTTTACAAGTTTGTCAATTATGGCAAAACTCAGATATGGATTAATTATACTTGCCCCATATCCGAACAGAAGTGCAAAATGCATCACTTCTCTTGGCTCTGCCGATTCGACAACGATATCTATCTGCATCCTCTTCCTCTTTTCAATCAGATAATGATGAACTGCTGAAACAGCCATCAGAGAAGGAATCGGGGCTAAATGTTCCTGGATACCACGGTCGGAAAGAATAACATAGTTTTTACCTTCATCTACTGCTTTTTCAGCATCCATACATAATTGCTCGACAGCGCTTTGCAATCCTTCCCACCCTTTGTGAGCTTCAAAAAGCATGGGGAGGTTGGCGGCGGAAAAACCTTTATATCTTAAGTTCTTGACAACCTGGAAATAGGTATTTGAAATAACGGGATTTCTGAATTTTACCATCTTGACGAGATCAGGCGAATTATCAAGCACATTCTGCTGGAGAGAACCCAGATACCCGGCAAGTGTCATTACAAGCTCCTCCCTGATCGGATCGATAGGCGGGTTCGTCACCTGAGCAAATAGTTGTTTAAAATAATTAAAAAGCCGATAGGGCTTCCTTGACAAAACAGCGATTGGTACATCATTTCCCATTGAGCCAATTGGCTCCTTCCCGGTCGATGCCATCTCTTTTATAATCCTGTCAATGTCTTCCAGAGAAAAGTTGAAAGATGTGACGCACTTTTGAAACTGGTCTCCCATATCCGGTGAAAAGTTCTGTCCTGTCTCAATTTCTTCAAGATTGACCATATTCTGCTGAATCCACTTTTCGTATGGATACTCATTTGCCAGTTTAGCCTTCAGTTCTTCGTCAAAATGAATTTCTCCTGCCTCTGTATCAACAAGAAGCATTTTACCTGGCTTTAAACGACCTTTACTCCTGATTTCTTCGGGTGCAAAGGTCTGAACACCAGCCTCTGAACCCAGAATAATAAGGTCATTCGTGGTAATTAAATATCTCGAAGGCCGGAGCCCGTTTCGATCAAGCATTCCACCAATATATCGCCCGTCAGAAAAAATAAGTGATGCAGGTCCGTCCCATGGTTCCAGGAAAGTTGAATGATAATGATAAAATGCTCTTAATTCGGGCGAGATAGGATTCTTTATATTGATAGACTCAGGAATAAGTACAGACATTGCATATGGCAGCGACTTGCCACTCATTACAAGAAATTCAAGGACATTATCCAGTGAAGCCGAATCACTTTTATCTGGTTCAATTATCGGATAGATCTTTGACAGATCTCCGAGTACATCGGATTTAAGGATTGACTCCCTTGCTTCCATCCAGAAACGGTTCCCCTTGATTGAGTTCAATTCTCCATTATGTCCCAGCATCCTGAAAGGCTGTGCAAGGTCCCATCTGGGGAAAGTGTTTGTGCTGAAACGCGAGTGTACAAGTGCAATGGCACTATGTAACCGTTCATCCTTCAAATCAAGGAAGTATTCCCCAAGCTGCTCCGATGTCAGCATACCTTTATATATTAGTACCTTCGTGGACAGACTGGGGATATAGAAAAAGCTTTTTTGTTTTATATTCGATTTCCGGATGTCATTTTCGACTCTTTTTCTTATAATATACAATTTTCTTTCCAACTGATCCTGTAACAGATCAGCACCCACAAGAATCTGTTTAATAACGGGTTCAGAGGCAAGTGATATTTCCCCGAGGACGCTTCTGTTTCGTGGCACCTCCCTGAATCCAATGAACGAGATTCCTTCTTCTTTAATAATCTGAAGCAGCATCTCTTCACATATTCCTGATTCAGTTTCATCCTGTGGGAGAAAAACTAATCCAGTGCCAAATTGTCCCTGGGGTGGAAGTGAATACCCCTGGATTAGATAAAAATCACGCGGGACCTGTAAAAGAACACCGGCTCCATCTCCGGTTTTACTGTCGGCTCCTTCAGCTCCTCTGTGGGTCATATTTTTTAAGATATCAAGACCCTGGCGGACAATTGAATGGGATTTTTTCCCTTTAAGTTGCGCAACAAAACCTATTCCACAACTATCATGCTCGGACTCTTTTCTGTATAATCCCTGATCCTGAGGACTTTCTGTAATCATATTATATGGTTTTTCAAATTCAATCATTAAAAAACCGCTCTCTTTTTACTTGGAGAACGGTTTTTTTATATCTAAAGCAAATACCATTCTCAGCCTAAC
>PMEC01000156.1:0-127 GCA_003155705.1 Bacteroidales bacterium | reverse complement strand
TATTGTTCAGGTTCAAAAAATAGCATGATCAGGGGAGAAGTGATTTATGATTTTTATCTTTACATTTATATTATGGTAAAACATAGAACAGCAGAGAAAAATTTACGAATTTTATTTTTCACCGGGT
>PMEC01000138.1 GCA_003155705.1 Bacteroidales bacterium | reverse complement strand
ACATAGCCCTGAAACCCATATCGTGGCAGAATTTAATATTATCGATCGGGTCTTTACCGGATAGTTCAGGAAACATTCCGAATGCCGGGGCATATTTAAGTTTAAATGGAGTGGTAGCATCCGTAGATTTTTGTTGTTTTGTGATGCCCGCAGCCCGCAGAAAAGTTGGTGCAGTAAGAAGCGCCGAACCTGCCAATACTGCTTTTTTAATGAAACTCCTTCTTGAGTTTTCCATATAATCTATTTTGTTTCAGGTTTATAAGCTTCTCCGGGTATCGGAACCTCTTTAGAAACATCAACAGGACCAAAAGCCAATACTTTTGGACCAAGTTTCAGATCTGAATTCATCATCTCATCCCAGGTAGTTTCTTTTCCCGTATAGGCAGATATGCGTCCCATGATGGCGGTCAGAACCGAATTTGCCGTATTCTCAAGTTCATTGAATGGTTGTGCTGTACGGATGGCAGTTACCATATCGATATGCTCCTGAACATAAGGATCCATCATTTTCCCGGGGGCGGGTTTTCCGTCTGCATCGAGAGGATATTCATATTTCCATTTTTCTTTCCCTGAAAGGTCAACAATACTGATATTTTTAGGGGATAGTATTGCGGCAGCTGTTGAACCCTGGATTCTTTCCGAAACATTGGATGGTGTTCCATTTATCTGCCGGCACATACTATGAAAATGCATTCCGTTTTCAAACACATAATCGACACTGAAATTATCAAACTGGTCACCTGTAACACGACGATGTCTGGCGCCCATACCAGTTGCTCTGACAGGATGAGTTCCTGTAAACCAAGTCATGACATCAAGGTTATGGACATGCTGTTCAACAATATGATCTCCTGACAACCAGCACCAGTTAACCCAGTTTCGGATCATTGATTCCATTTCCGACCACTCTTTGCTGGGTTCAACATGCCACAGTTTTCCTCCGTTCCACCAGACATTTCCTCCCACCACATCTCCAATTGTGCCGGCTTTAACCTGTTGATATGCACCTACATAATCGCGCTCATGCCTGCGTTGTGTTCCTGTAACTATAGTCAGTTCAAGTTCTTTTGCTTTTAATGCTGTAGCCATAACGGATCTGGCTCCTGTCGGATCAACACAAACCGGTTTCTCAGCAAAGATATGTTTATGTGCCGCAACAGCTGCCGCCAGATGTTCAGGACGAAAAAAAGGAGGAGTAGCCAGGATAACTATATCAATGCCGGCTTCCAATACTTTCTGGAATGCATCAAAACCCACAAAACATTTATCATCAGCAATCTCCTGTTTTTTCTGTTTCAATATTTCTGCCCTGCATTTTTCAAGACGATCCTTAAAGGTATCACCTAATGCAACGATCTGCAGGTTAGGTCCGGCACTCAAAAAGTTAATGGCAGCCCCCGTTCCCCGACCACCACATCCTATTAGTCCGGCTTTAAGAACAGGTCCGTCGGGAGCCTGATCACGCCAGGTTACTGCCGGGATAACTTTTTTAGTCTCCCGCGCACAACTTGTCAATAATGAAGGTACAACTAAGCCAGCTGCGCCAACAGTTGCAGCTGTTCCTAAAAACTTTCTTCTTGAGATTTCGGATTTTTTCATATTGGTTAAGTTTAGTATAATCGTTATGGCAATTTACAACTTTCCTGTCTTTTCATCAAATTCACAAACTACTCTGAATCCAACATAAAAACAATCGGAATACCACCAGATACTTTTGGGAATCTGAGGATCGGTTTTCAACCAGTCATCAGTTCTGGTGAAATCTCTTGCAGCACTTCTCAACCTGCCTGCCGGATCGTTAAAAGAACCGCCTCTGATTACGTGTTCAGTACCTGTTTCAGGTCCTTTCGGGTCTTTTATGACTTCACCATCATATTTCGAAAAGGAATCGGGTTGATACAAGTCAGAACAGAATTCTGCAACATTTCCCAGCATATTTTTCAAACCGAAGGGATTGGCTTTTACTTTTTCAGGAGTTTGTGTTTTAGAAATACTATTCGCTTTATAGATAATATACGAATTAATAACTGTTGTGTCGTTTTTCGAGATTCTTGCTTTTAGTCCTTTTTTCTCAAATTTCTGAGGGTCGCCGGGGAAAAAATAGGGTGAAGTTGTTCCTGCACGACATGCATATTCCCATTCTGCCTCAGTAGGTAAGCGATATGTCTTCCCGGTAACTGCAGAGAGCCATTTACAATATGTTTCAGCAGCATGAAAGCTTGCCGAAATTACCGGCCTCTGTTCCAATCCCCACCCCTGGTCAGGCTGCCCGTATGGAGGAGTGGCGCCGGAAATTACATCAACATTCAGGTTTCGTTTTTTTATTATCTCTTCAGTATCAGAGGATCTTCCCTGTCCGGAGGTTTGTTTATAAAAAGCCAGATATTCATCCCACGAAACTTCTATTTCTGCCATGAAGAAAGGACTTATCTCAACGTTAATAACGGGACCTTCATCATTTTTCCTGAATGGCTCCCCTGCAGGACTTCCCATCTTAAAACTGCCTCCAGGGATAGCAACCATGTTAAAGGAAACAGAAGAATTCGGGATCTGTTCCTTAAAGGATTTAAACTCTGTAACCTGAATCGGCTTTGCAAAAATTTCTTTTGGCAAAGATGAAGTTGCTCCAAAAGTTTTATTACTGCCATGAGTGTATCCTTCAATATAATGTCCGGCATTCAGATGGCAGTTAATACAATTAAGNNTCAGGTGTTTTTCTGTTTTGCTTGTAGTACAGATGTGCGTCTTCACCAGTTTTCGACAGCTTTGCAGGAAAAAGGTTTTCATGACATTTAATACAGCTGCTTTCATAGGTATACTTACGAGCATTCTCAAGTCTCGAGCGGTCGTTCCAATTGAAGGAGGCAGAGTCTTTTGTCCATTTATTCCAGAGATCCCGAAGACCGGTAGTTCCTTTAGCCCAGAGATATCCTTCCCCTTTCGGAGGAAGATGACAGTCGACACAGGCCACTCTGTAGCCAGACCGTGTTTCATAATGTACCGATCTTTTCCATGAGATATCAGCATCGGGATGAATATGACAGGAGATACAATATTTATTATTTGATGTCAGAATCAAGGCTTTATTGCCCCCGAGAATTAATAAGATCCCGACTATCAAACCAGGAACAAACCATTTCAGAAAATTTTTCATCTAATAAAAATCAAACGGATGAAGATAAAGAAAAAACCAAAATTCATACAAAAGTCATTAATATTCCGTTCATATTCTAAAACATGTCTCACTCATATTTTTATATGCTAATTTTGTTATCTTAAAAATTGAAAATGAAAAGAACCATTATAGTATTTTTTTCACTGCTGATTAGTTTTTCTCTTCTTTCACATCCCTGGAAACCTGCGCATTATGTGATCATTGATACTGATGGAGGAATAGATGACATAAGAGCCATTAATTTTCTTCTGGCATCTCCAAATGTCAGGGTTCTGGCAATAACAACCTCCTCAGGAGCATTGAGTGCTGAAAATGCATATCTGAAAGTAAGAAGTCTTTTGAACTCATGTTTTCATGAAGGATTGCCGGTTGGGATCAACGGGAAAACAGGATTCAGAACGCCCGATTATCTTGTTGCACTGCAGACAAAATGGGGAGATGAAACGGGTTTAAGTTCTGATAAAGCCCGTGATGCAATTGATCTTATCAGGGAAATATTTACCGTTGAAAAAACGAAAATCAGTTTCATTTGTCTGGGAGGAATGAGCACTGCTATCAGAGCTATGAATGAAATTCCTGATTTCAGGGTGCAGGTCAAAGAGATNNTGATTTTTATAATGAGTCCTTTATAAATGAAATTAATTCCATAAACACAATATATGCCAGGAAGATATCGGAGTCTTTCAAATCGGAAATGATTAAAAACCATAAATATTTATACACCGGCATTGATGATATGGTTTCTCTTTTTCTGCATTTCCCCGAACTTTTCAAGACTTTGTCTGAGGGCAATAATTCCGACTGTTTTCCTGAAAATATTCCTCAGATAAGAGAAAAAGCGCTGATTATACTCAGAGGTGAGACAGTTGCAAAGAACCAGGTGATTAAGGCATTGCCAATTGATTCATCATTTTATTTTCCAGACATACAGCGTGATGTTTCTGAGATTATTGATAAATATGGAATGGAAGAATGGACCTCCGGAGTTATTGCCAATGAGTTGCACAGGCATCTGGGTGTACTGACAATAATCGGAGTTAAAATGGGAATACGCGCAAGAGAATATTTCTGTACTGGTGTGGATGAGTTCAGGGTTACATCTTTCGCTGGGTCCGTACCACCCATGAGTTGCATGAACGATGGTGTACAGGTAAGCACTGGAGCAACTCCCGGACACGGATTGCTGACTATCTCCAGCGATACCTTAGCCAGACCTGTCGGTGAGTTCACTTATCTCAATTGGAAGATAAGACTAACACTCAAACCTGAGATAGCTCAGAAAATAAATGATGAACTGAAGGAAATAAACTTTGTCTATGGTCTTGATAATAATATCTACTGGGAACTCGTAAGAAAGAATTCAATCAAATACTGGCGCAATCTTGACAGACACGATATTTTTATAATTGAAACACTCCATTAATTGCGATAAAGCTTTAGAAGCATTAAAGGCGGTAGAGGCTCCTATTCATCCGGTTCGTCAGAGATTGTGTTGTTGTTCATATTCCTGTAATAGGTGCCTATAACTTCTTTAGCTTTTTCGGAATCACTGTTCAGAATCATAACCTTCACACCAGAAGCCTGTATAGGTTCGTATATATAAGTATTTAAATTTGAATTTTTTACAAATGATTCTATCTCTGCATCCTGCAGAAGACTCTTAACCATTTCAGCCTCCCATAAAGTCCCGGAAAATATCTCTATTACAATATCCTTATCAATATCCATTATCAGAATGTTTTAATGACTAGACCTTCCCCAACCTTTTAGCTTTAACAATATTTACCAGGTTGTGTATTAATAAAGTTATGCANNCTAAGATACTAATAAATAAGGGTGTCTCAAAAGCCCTCTTTTTTATGTTTACCCCTAAATTCCGCTCTGCGGAACTATTGATATACAGATATTTATAATTCCCCCCCTGGGGGGCAAGGGGGTAAATCAATACTTTTGAGACGCCCTCTACTGCCTTTTCACCCCTATTTATTGTACTGGTCAAAAAAATCGTTTCCCTTATCATCTGTTATAATAAAAGCCGCCATGTTTTCTACACGGATCTTCCTGATAGCTTCCATTCCAAGATCTTCAAAATCAACCATTTCAACAGATTTGATATTCTCGGCAGCCAGGATTGCAGCCGGTCCTCCTATTGAGCCAAGATAAAAACCTCCGTACTTTTTGCAGGCATCAATAACCTGTCTGCTTCGGTTCCCTTTGGCGATCATAATCAGAGAACCTCCAAGACTCTGGAATTGGTCTACATAAGAATCCATACGCCCGGCTGTTGTTGGTCCGAAGCTGCCAGAAGTCATCCCCTGCGGCGTCTTGGCAGGCCCGGCATAATAAACCGGGTGATTTTTAAAATATTCCGGCATCGGTTTGCTTTCATCAATCATTTTCTTGATTTGTGCATGAGCAATGTCCCTGGCGACAATGAGTGTTCCATTTAAGCTCAGCCTTGTCTTTACCGGGTACTTTGAAAGTTCAGCTAGCACCTCTCTCATTGGACGATCGAGGTTGATTACAACAGGTTTTTCAAGTTCAGGAGCTTTTGCCGGCATAAACCTGGCCGGGTTTCTCTCAAGCTCTTCAAGAAAAATACCCTCAGCATTAATCCTGGCTTTAATATTCCTGTCGGCGCTGCAACTTACTCCAATTCCTACAGGGCATGATGCCGCATGCCTCGGTAAACGTATCACCCTGACATCATGAACAAAATATTTCCCACCGAATTGTGCTCCCACACCATATTCATGACAAATCTTTTCAATCTTTTTCTCCCATTCAATATCACGAAAGGCCCTCCCGCTGATATTCCCTGAAGTCGGGAGATTGTCGAGATATCCGGCAGATGCCTCTTTTACCGTTTTCAGGGTAGCTTCAGCCGATGTTCCTCCTATGACCAGCGCAAGGTGATACGGAGGACATGCAGATGTCCCAAGCTCTTTAATCTTTTCCTTTACAAATTTTACAAGAGAATCTTCATTCAGAAGTGATTTTGACTGCTGATAAAG
>PMEC01000145.1 GCA_003155705.1 Bacteroidales bacterium | reverse complement strand
AATTCACTCACCAGGATACACTTCGTGGTTCAATAACTCCTGAAAGAAGCTGGTGGGATCTTAAATATTATCATCTTGATATTATCGTGAATCCCTCTGATAGCACAATCACAGGTACAAATACCGTGATATATAAAGTTTTAACTCCCGGTAAAGTCATGCAGATAGATCTTCAGAATCCAATGAAGCTTTTCAAAGCCGTTCAGAATGGCAAGTCGTTGAATATCGTTAAAGATGGAAACGCTCATTTTATACAATTCATTGATATTCAGGAGCAGGGAGCTATTAATTCTGTAATTCTGACATATGGAGGAAGACCAAAAATCTCGGCCAGACCTCCGTGGGAAGGAGGTATTACATGGAAAAAAGATAAAAACAACCTGCCATTTATTGCTTCATCATGCCAGGGTGACGGTGCCAGTCTGTGGTGGCCCTGCAAAGACCACATGTATGACAAACCCGACAGTATGCTCATCAGTGTAAATGTCCCTGCTAACCTTACAGATGTCTCAAACGGTCGTCTCAGAAAAGTCGAAACCCTAAAAAACAAGACAAAAACATATCACTGGTTTGTTTCAAATCCGATAAGTAATTATTGTGTGAATATTAATATAGGAGATTATGTCCATTTTGGCGAAAAATTCAATGGAGAAAAAGGAGTTCTCGATTGCGATTACTGGGTTCTGAAACAGAATCTTGAAAAAGCAAAGGTTCATTTTGCCCAGGTAACACAGATGCTTAAGGCATTTGAATATTGGTTTGGCCCCTATCCATTTTATGAAGANNTACCTGGGTAACGATCTTAGTGGTACCGGTTGGGGAGAGAAATGGGATTTCATAATTGTTCATGAATCTGGACATGAATGGTTTGCCAACAATATTACATATAGCGATGTTGCTGATATGTGGATCCATGAAAGCTTTACCAACTACGCTGAAAATCTGTTTGTTGAATATTATTATGGAAAAGAAGCCGGAAGTGAGTATTGCCTTGGAACAAGGAAAAGGATCAGGAATGACAAACCTATAGTTGGTATATACAATGTCAACTATGAAGGTTCCGGTGACATGTACTACAAAGGAGGTAATATGTTTCATACTCTCAGGCAGATTGTTAATGATGACACAAAGTGGAGAGAAATATTACGAGGTATTAACAAGGATTTTTATCATCAGGTTGTAACCGGCGCGCAGATTGAAAACTACCTGAGTGAAAAAACAGGTACGAACCTGAAGCCTTTCTTTGACCAGTATCTGAGGGATGTGAGGATCCCGGTATTTGAATATTATATTAAAAACAGCGAACTCTTTTTCAGATGGAATAATTGTGTGCCAGGTTTTAATATGCCAATGAGAATAACTGTCTCGGGAGATATTAAAGAGCTAAAACCAACCTCAGGATGGACATCGATTAAGGTCGATTCTGCCAGCCATGAAATAAAAACCTATCCTGGATATTATGTTGCAGTGCTGAATATTATGGGAAAATAAAGGGCTCAGGGCTCAGGGAAAAAATCCTCTCATCTGTGCTCTGTGGTCTGTGCTTATCAGTCAAGTCTTTTGATATAGATCAGTTTATCATCGCCTTTATCGTAATAGTCATGGATTGTGGCCTCAAGGGTGTATCCCGCACTCCTGTAAAAAGCCTGTGTCGGTGCATAATGTTCCCTGCCTGAGGTTTCTGCTATAATCATCGTACAACCCATCTTTTTTGCCTCCTTGTAGGTCTCCTCAAGGAGTTTTTTTCCGATTCCTTTACCGCGGAAATCGTTATGGGTAACTAACCAATATAGGTCGAAGCACGATTTTGTCATTTCAATATGTCCATAGCATGCGTATGCAGCAGTAACGCCATCGGCCTCAGCAAAAACAAAATGATAGCCGGAAGATACACCTTTGGCTAATCTTTCTGCGATAAGTTCAGCAGCTACCTCAACCTCGTGGTCATAAAAGAAATTAGTGGAAACAACCATATCCATAATTCGCTGGATATCTTCTCTTTCCGGAGTGGTTCTGAATGTTAAATTCATTTTGGTCAGTTTTTAGTCAAAGTTAATTTTATCTGTTAAACAAAACAATATCCCGTTCAGATGACAGGTAATGTGGCCATTCTCGCAACTGTTTCAATAGCAATTGCTGCAAATGCTGCACCATATTCAAGATCAATGTTTTCCATTGTGTCTTTGGTGTCATGATAACCGGTTCGGTTTATGTCGTAATTCTCCATAAAAAGTACAACCGGCAGACCGACATCTGAAAAAATCTGTCCATCAGTATTGAAAATAGAACTATGAGGATTGAACTGTGTCCTGACCTCGCCTTCAATAGCCAGATGTTTGGCAGGTTCAGGTATTTCCTGATTTCCGGTAATCCTGTAACCTCTGCCCAGGTGCAGTCTTTCAGGATTATGGTTCCAGTTATGAGTTCCGGCATTCCATATCATGTTAGCAATGTGGGCCTGAAAAGCCAGGTGTATCGAAGCAGCACTTTTCCCCGGTGATATCTGGAAAATATTCTGATCTCTGTCACGGTTATGACCAATCATGTCCATCACATAAACACCTTTCACTTCAGTGTCTGAAAGATCAACCGAGGATCCATCGGTCAGTCTTAATTTTATATTCTTCTCTATCAGAGTCTTACTGAAGTTTCTCGCTCCCATACAATCCGACGGGAATTCCTCTCCTGTCAGGTGTATAAGCCAGATATCCCTTTCAAGTTTTCCCTCCTTTGAGAGTTTCAGGAAGATAGGAGCTGCCTGAAGAAGAGTGGCGCTGGCTGAATAGTTATCATCTGCGCCGTTAGCGGCCTGACGTGTCCCGGTTCCTCCTCTGGCCTTTTCATAAATATCTTCCATGTAAGCAGTATCGTAATGATCGCCAAGAACAACCGCCTCTTTCCGGTTTTTACCCGGAATGACAACAAGGATATTACGTTCATAGGCAGTGCCTTTCTGATTTGATGCCCAACCACCGAAGAGAGCAAAATCAAAATCGGTATGCCACTTAAAAGCCAGTTCACCACACAATGCAATCCCTTCCATACCTGAGTCTGTAATCGCTTTACGGTAACGCGACATAAAATAGTCACCGACATTTTCCAGGTCACGATGGTGATTATGTGATATTGGCTGAGCGTCATCAACTACTACAATATCAGCATTATCCTTATAGATAAACCCGCCATGAGCAAGATATTTTATATCATTCCACCAGCTCTCCTCAAAACGGCGGTTTGCAGTTTCATTGTAGGTTATTGCCTCAGGTAATGCATTTGTTCCCGCAGGTTCGATTATTCTTTCAAGCTCAGTCCGCATCTTCCTGTACGACTCCTCGGATTTGCTATGAATAATAAGAGTATCCAGCCATTGTTCCAGACTCTTATGCTTTGACATATTCAGTAGTTTATGTGCATAAGACCTTGCCAATGGTTTTCTTCCCTGCTTCTGATAGCTATCGAAAAGCGAAAGAAGATTTCTGGAAGTCTGGTGAGCGTAATGATCATTGACAGTATTAAAATCGTGAAGCGCCATCAGATATATTTCCCTCCTCAGGAACCTTGGCCAGAATTCAACCGGTGAAGCCATCTCTTTGTCATCAGGATGATATCCGGCCAGATAGCCTTGTAAAATTTCTGCCTCTATTTCTATATTCCCGGTCTGTGATGAAAGATACCCCACAAGTGGTCTGTGCCAGTAAATATCATAATACCCAACCCTCATGGGCGGGTAAAAGAAACGATATCCGAACAGTCCTCCCTGCAGAATTTCTTTCTCAGCTTCCTGTATCTTTCTATGGTTGGCATTTGGTCCGTCAAGCAAAAGTTTAAAATCATGTGTCCAGAGATGACTATTGCGGGCCAGAGGCTTATCATACAATCCCATGGCTTCAGGATCAGTGCTGAATAGTGCTTTCGCGGTTTTAATCTTCTGAGTCAACTGGTTAAGTTCATCCTGGAACCTGTGAATTCTTTCCCATCTGTGCGTCCGGTGAAAAGTATTGACAATCAGCTCTTCATTCATTTCATTTTTAACACCGCTTATATGTGGCTCATGAAGCCAACCGGATTGAGGAACTCTGATGCCTCCTACTCCCCTGTTGCGCGCAACAATGTTGAGCAGTGGTATCTGGCCGGCAAGATGCAGTTCTTTCTTAAGACGAAGATAGTTCGGCATACCCCAGAAAACCAGACTTCCAGGGAATGGCAGAAGGTTCAGATTACCGGCAAGATAAAGCTCTTTGACTCTTACAGGCAGATTGATAAATGGCTTGAATGTGAGGAGAAATTTAACTTTATCCCATCCGGAGGAATCATCTGCAAGAAATTTGTTTGTCCAGCCAGGAAGATGTACTTCCTTACTTGCAGGCAAAATCCGGAAACCGGCGTTGAATAAAGATTCATCTTCGGATATTTTTATCCCATAAGCTTTATTTATAATTCCGGAAAAAAACGAGATAGCTGAATCTGCAGGAATTTCCTGATCCGGAGAGTTGTAGAAACTTTTCCAGAATGTTTTCTCCGGATCATCAATGCTGTTACCAAAGAAAGTCCAGGTCACTCTTCCTTTATCATCCTGAGTCCTTGATAACATCATTGGCAACAAAATCACATATCTTTCATGGAACAATGAGCCGGCATGTGAAGACAGTTCAGACGGCCAATAAGGATTGTCTTTAAGGTTCTGACCTGCATGCCCATGTATATGATTCTCTTTTAGTCCTTTACCAAGTTTTATCAGACTATTCATTATCTGGTGGCCTGTGTGTACAATACCTGGTCTGAGTTCGTATTCCTCTTCCATCTCAGTAATATGCCAGCCATAGGGATCATTATCATCAAACAATTCTTTATCAACTTCACCAAGAGGTTTACGTCCAACCATTGGTGATGGCATGAATTCTGAATATGCAGGAAGCGAAAAACATCCTTCACAATTAAACCAAGGATAGCCGGTCAGCAGCTTCTTCCAACCTTTAGCTTCATTTTCCATTATTGTTCCTATTATTTATATTGATACTGTGACAATTATCATCATGACAAATGTTCATTCATGTTTGCCACCGGAAAAACTAATTTCAAACATAAAATTAAACATAAAGAAACTAATAATGTTCGTTTATTCTTTAGCAAATATTAATCACTTTTCAACATTATGGCATAAGGGCTTAATGGTACTACAGCGTAACAGTTTTACAGACTTTAGACTTATGTCTTTATACTTTTATCTTCTTCAGGAGCCATGCCATATTCTCTCCCAGCACTCTCATTGTTTTCATTCCTTCTTCATCTTTAAGCACTTCCCCTTTTTCGCGACCAATAGCAATATTCCAGTAAGAAGATCCGGGGATTATCATTTCATTGATAAGGAAAAAGTGATTTATACTGTCAAAAGCATGAATAGCTCCTGCCCGTCTTACTGCAATGACAGCTGCCCCGGGTTTACGTTTAAGAGGATTTCCGGCACCACGGATAGCATAGCCAGCCACTTCAATCAGAGCTTTGGCCTGAGCTGTCAGATCAGCGAAGTATACCGGTGATCCGATAATTATAGCATCGGCTTTCAGCATCTTCTCAATACAAAGATTGATGACATCGTTCTTTTGATGACATCTTCCATCGGCTGCTTTTCGGCATTTCATACATGCAATACACCCATTTACCTTTTTCCTTCCGATCTGAAAGAATTCAGTCTTTATGCCCTTATCCTCAAGTGATTTGAAAACCTCTTTTATCAGCAGTTCGGTATTGCCCCCTTTTCGGGGACTACAATTAATNNTCTTTTCATCTGCCTTTTCCTCCGGTAATGGTTTGGCATAAAGATCCTCGACCCTTACTTTATAATTATCATCACCATAGGATGGAGCCTGCGGCTCTTCCCTAGCCCTGCCATTAAAATAGAGTATAAATCCAAAAATAGGAAGCAGTGGCAGCGTAAGAGCACTTGCAGCAGAGGAAAGAATGATGTAAACCGGGCTTGTGGTCATATCCAGGATCTTTCCGGCATCATGCGGATTGAACAAAGTCTTCATAAAACTCCCTGTGAACGGGAGCATAATGATAGTGGAAAGGACAAGAGAAACAATAATTATCAGTATCAGGAACACGGCTGTCCAGCCAATATTATTCCAGAAATTGCGGTGAGAAAGCCTGGCGGTCCTGAGTATAGTATTTCCGATATGAATACCTTCAGACATCAAAATCGGTAATATGAAAAAAGAGACCATCATAACCCAAATGACGGAGAAAACCACGCCGACAATAAAAACCATAAGTCCCAGGGCAATAGCAACTGAGCCAAAAAAAGCAAGAATAATTAAAATAATAAGATANNCTAATTACACTTATGATCAAAATAGGTACAATGTAATCCTTTATCTTTTCAAGCAAAACCATGGGATCAGTAGTGGTTTGCAGATCCTTAATATTTATAAACGTCGAACCATACTGTATAATAAGTGACATGACGAATGAGATCAGGAATAAGGAGAAGAATCTACCCCTGTAAAACTCCCATAATGAACTCATTGCACTGTCTATATCATGCTTCAGGTAGAGCGGATGATTCTTAATCTGTAACATATTCCATAGTTGATTTAATTATTGGTCAAATATAAAACAAATGTCCTGTTAATGGTCCAGATGGGCCTGAATTATCTTATCCGATAATATCAAGGATCTGGCTTAACTCAATGTCTTTCAATGGATTGTTACTCTGAATAAAGGTATCCGCCAGTTTTGATTTCTTTTCCTGAAGCCTGATTATTTTCTCTTCGATGCTATCGCTGGAAATATACCTGTAAACAAATACACTTTTACTCTGACCAATTCTGTGTGCACGGCTGAGAGCCTGGACCTCGGCAGCAGGGTTCCACCATGGATCAAGGATGAAAACATAGTCGGCTGCAGTAAGATTAAGGCCGAGACCCCCGGCTTTTAAAGAAATAAGGAATATTTTATTTGAAGAATCATTCTGAAACCCGTTAACAATTTTTTCCCGGTTGGTGCTTGACCCTGTAAGCATTGAGAAATTGCTTCTGTTTCTCCTGAAAACGTTGGCATATAGTTCAAGATGTTTCACAAAAGATGAAAAAACAAGTATCTTATGACCCTCTGAAACAACACTTTCCATATTCTGCAAAACTGTCTCGAACTTACCCGACCCGAACTTATAGTCTTCATTAGCCATCAAAGGATGATTGGATATCTGTCTGAGTTTCATCAGACCCTGCAGAACAACTATCGCAGACTTTTCCATCCCTGAAGATTCAATATTTTTAAGAATACTATTCCTCACAATCGATTTTTCCTCCTCATATAATTTTGCCTGTTCTTCAGTCATATCGCAGAAAACTGTCTGTTCAATCACAGGAGGAAGGTCTTTAGCTACCATCTCTTTTGTCCTGCGAAGAATGAATGGCTTTATTATCTTTCTCAATTTAACTTCTTTGTCATCATCTCTCTTTTTCTCAATAGGCTTTGCAAACTCCCTACGGAAAAATGATAAATTACCCAGAAGACCTGGATTAACAAAATTCAACTGGGTCCAAAGATCGGTAAGTGAATTTTCGACCGGCGTCCCGGTTAGTACAAGCCTGTAATCTGATTTAAGCCTGATCATTGTTTTATAAACCATCGATGCCGGATTTTTGATCACCTGACTTTCATCGAGAATAATATAATGGAAATGATACATACTGATTATATCAATATCCTGTCTCACTGTATGATAGCTTGATAATATAATATCGAAACCCTTGAAATAAGATGTCGATTTTTTCCTTTGGTTTCCCTTATATGAACAGACTTTCATTCCGGGGGCAAATCGTTTTATTTCATTCTCCCAGTTATATATCAGTGAAGCAGGTACAACAATAAGTGAGGTAAATTTCTGTACCGGATCTTCAAACAAGGTCAATTTATCCCGGCTGAACTTTCTATTGTCGGAAGGAAGATTTTCATTGTTATATTGAAGAAGTGCAAGGGTCTGAATTGTTTTTCCGAGTCCCATATCATCGGCCAGACATCCTCCCAGCTTTGAGGTTTGCAGCCAGTGAAGCCAGCTAAGCCCTTCTACCTGGTACTGTCTCATCTCACAATTCAGACCTGACGGCGACAGTAGCACAGGTATCTGTTCAGGGATCAGAAGCTTCTCCAGCTTATCGAAGCCATCCCCCTCCTTGTCAACGAAAGTATCCGTAAGCAAAGAAAAATGCTGCTTATGAATCCTGATAGAATCTTCCGTGCTCCTTCCAAACTCAAAGATGCTTTTATACTTTGTGAACCATGGCTCGGGAAGAATTACTATGGACCTGTCTGGCAGCTCAAACTCCCTGATATTATCAAGAATATTTTTTTTGAACCTGATAAATGGGATTTGCCACTCACCAATTTTCACAATCGCTCTCAGATCGAACCAGTCATCTTCAAGCATCTGGCTGATCTCAATGCTGACAGGTTTGAGATTGTAATTATGGTCCAGTCGCTCTCCGCTGATAATGAATCCATTGGCTATTAGTTCGGACCAGTTTTTATTCACAGCTTCAATCAACCCATAAAAATCACCAGCCCGGTCACTGTCAGAAAATAAAGGTGAAAAATTGACCTCATCATCGGTAAAGAATCCAAGTTCGCCCAGAGTCTTCACACAATCTTTTTCCCAGGTATAATCCCTGGGGTATTTCCTGAAAATGAAAATGTTATGATCATTTTCAAAAACCGTGAATGATGCTGAAATATCATCAGGAAAAATTTCATTGCCTGAATAACTGAATTTCAGTATCATAACCGGATTTCCCTTAATCCCGATTTCAATGCTGATAAGAGGGATCTTTACAGGCACTGATTCTATGATTTCGAAGCCTTTACCTTCTACTCTGAAGTTATTGACGGCATTAAGAACAAATCCCGCAAAATATTTTTCCTCTGTTTTTTTCGGTATGAGAATACTCTCCTTTGTAAAAAAGGGTTTCAGCTTCAAGCCGTCAATATCAGAAACAAAAATGATATTGCTGTTTTCCCTGATCAGGCAAGGGGAAATACAAAGAATATCTATATTATTGTTTTTCAGATTTATAATCCTCCCTCCACTCTCAACGCTGAGGCTATAGTTACTCTGTTCTTCATTTCTGTCGAATCTGAAAACGGGATGACCGGGATCTCCGCATAGAATAAGCTGGTCTTCAGGATGCAATGTACTGATCTTTGTTTTTTGAAAGTAAACCGGAATTGCTTCGTCCCTTGCAATTGTCAGACATTTGTAAATCTTTCTTTCGATAAATGGTCTGATAAATTGATCAATCCTGTCTTTAGTGACTTTTTCAATGAATTCTTTCACATTGGTGTTTTTCGAAAAAAGTCTGAACAGGTTCCGGTCGGTATATTCGTTGATAATTTTGACAACATCCCTTTCCTCCTGTGAAAGTGAACTCACTGTACCGGTATCCGGAAAAGGAAAGAGTTGTTCGGAAAGATGAAAATATTTTCGATTCAGCTCATATACAATGATATACGGAATCAATACATTGCCCCATATTCTATGGTTCGTGAGCAAAAGTGCAAACAGCCTTCTTTTTTTCCCGGGGATCGTTTCCAAAACCTTCATTCTGATATAATCTGCAATAATGGTCAATGTTGGGCAGATTTCAAAGTAATTTCTTATTAGATTTGTCATGTATGGGAAATTTGCGGAAAATAATACACATAGACATGGATGCCTTCTTTGCATCTGTTGAGCAGCTTGATGACCCTGAGCTTAAGGGTAAACCGGTAGCAGTCGGCGGAAGCGGTGAAAGAAGTGTTGTTGCTGCTGCAAGCTATGAAGCCAGAAAGTTCGGTGTGAGGTCTGCAATGCCCTCACTAACTGCGAAGAAACTATGTCCTCATCTTATTTTCGTAAGACCACGTTTTGAACGGTATCATGAAATATCTTCAGCAGTATTTGAAATCTTTAAGGGTTATACCGATATTATTGAGCCGCTTTCAATTGATGAAGCCTTTCTGGATGTCACAACCGATAAAAAGAATATTGGATCGGCAACGCTTATAGCCAAAGAGATCAGGAAGGAGATAAAAGAGAAGACCGGTCTTACAGCATCTGCCGGGATATCTGTAAATAAGTTCCTGGCAAAGATTGCTTCTGATATTAAAAAACCTGATGGTCTTTTTGTCATTCCCCCTGAGAATGCGTCAAAGTTTATTGAAGATCTGCCGGTTGAGAAGTTCTATGGCATCGGGAAAATAACAGCGGGGAAAATGCATAAGCTTGGTATTCACAACGGAATAGACCTTAAGAAATGGGATCTGTTATCACTCATCAGAAACTTCGGAAAGATTGGCATATTCTATTACAAAATTGTGAGAGGTGAAGACGACAGGGAGGTTGAGACAGACATGGAGCGTAAATCTGTCGGCACAGAACTGACTTTCGATAAAGATATAACTACGCGCTTCGAAATTGTTGCAGAGCTTTATAAGATTGAAAAAGAGCTCATGCGGCGGCTGGAGGAATCGCAAACTNNCAGGAAGGACTATTACAGTAAAGGTAAAATTTAATGACTTCAGGCAAATTACCAGAAGTAAGACACTTCAGAATTATATTCGTGATTTTGAAACACTTCACAGGGAAGTAGCCGCAATCCGAAAATCGCTGGAACTTGAAGGCAGCAGGATAAGGCTTCTGGGCGTTAGCATTTCAAACCTTGAAACTGACGAATGCTCAGATAATCAGCTCTTTCTGTTTGAGGATGAAAGTTTGTAAAGTCTGTAAAGTCCATAAAGTATGTAAAGTCGTTATGACGTTCCACCTTCGCCAAGGCTTCGGNNCGTTATGCCGTTATCATCCCTGCGCCAACAGTTTCATTGGTTCCTTCATCAATAAGGATTACGCTTCCGGTAATATTATTCTCCTTGTAAGGATCAAAAAAGAGAGGTTTTGAAGTTCTCATTCGTATATGTGCAATGTCGTTCATCTTTATCACAAGATTATCATAGTCCTTTGTCAGGTTTCCGATGTTCATTCTGTAATCTATCGATTTTATAATACACCCAGCCTCGTTACTATTATGTCTGACAAGGTACCTTCCGCCGGATAGTAGCGGACGCTCATTAAACCAGCATACCATCATGTTTAAGTCCTGACTTATTTCAGGCAAGGTACCTGCACTTACAATAATATCACCGCGGCTTATATCAATATGATCTTCAAGGGTCATTGAGACTGAATCTCCTGTTTCGGCCAGTTCAAGGCTTTTACCCATCACATCAATACTTTTAATTCTGGATTTCAGAAATGAAGGCAAAACAACTATTTCATCACCTTTTCTGAAGATTCCCCCTGCGACTCTTCCACCATAACCTCTGTAATCGTGATATTCAGATGATTGAGGACGGATGATGGTCTGCACGGGAAAACGGGGAATTTCAGGATTCTTATTTTTTCTGACTTCTATGGTCTCGATCAGCTTAAGAAAGGTTTTCCCGCCGTACCACTTCATATTATCTGACTGATCCACAACATTATCACCCCATTTTGCACTGATAGGAATAAAATGAGGATCCTCAATATTCAATTTACTGATAACAGTATCAAGTGATGTTTTAATTCCTGTGAAAACTGATTCATTATAGTTCACCATATCCATTTTATTGATACAGAATACTATATGCCTGATATCGAGGAGTGCTGCAATATAGCAATGCCTCACAGTCTGCTCAAGTATTCCTTTTCTTGCATCGATAAGTATTACAGCAAGATCGGCGGTACTTGCACCGGTAACCATGTTGCGGGTATATTGAATATGTCCTGGTGTGTCTGCAATGATAAACTTCCTGGCGGGTGTGGCAAAATACCTGTATGCGACATCGATGGTTATGCCCTGTTCCCTTTCAGCTCTCAGCCCGTCGGTAAGGAGAGAGAGATCAACCTCATCTCTTCCCAGCCGTTTGCTCGATTGCACAATATGCTCCATCTGGTCTTCAAAGATCGACTTGCTGTCGTAAAGTAACCTGCCAATCAAGGTACTTTTACCATCATCAACACTACCTGCAGTCGTGAATCTGAGCAGGCTCTTTTTATTATCGTTCCCGTTTAACCCCATTTAATTTACCAGTACAATTATTAAAATTTGAATCATATTAATTTCGGAATTCGGAATTCGGATTTCGGATTGAAATCCGCAATCCACCATCCGCAATCCGCAATCAAAAATACCCCTCTTTTTTTCTATCCTCCATTGCTGCTTCCGATCTCTTATCGTCATATCTACCTCCTCTTTCGGTCACTCTTGTAGCTGCAATTTCAGCTATTATTTCCTCCAAAGATTCTGCTTTCGAAAGGGTAATACCTGTGCAGGTGATATCGCCAATTGTACGGCAACGGACATCCGCTTCAAAAACCTCTTCATTTGGTTTCAGCTGCATGAATGGAGCCCAGGCAAGGTAAATATTGTTGCGTTTAAATATTTTTCGCCTGTGAGTATAGTAAAGTCCGGGAAGTTTGATTTTTTCACTCAGAATATATTGCCATACGTCGAGTTCGGTCCAGTTGCTTATGGGGAAAACCCTGAAGTGTTCGCCAAGATGTTTTCGGCCATTGAAAATGTTCCAAAGCTCAGGGCGTTGGTTCTTTGGGTCCCATTGACCAAACTCATTGCGATGGGAAAAGAAACGTTCCTTAGCGCGTGCTTTCTCTTCGTCACGACGACCGCCACCTATAGCAACATCAATATTAAGTTCTTCTATTGCATCAAGAAGTGTTACCGATTGAGCTTTGTTACGGCTTGCATTTACACCCTGCTCCTCTGTAACTCTGCCCTTGTCAATTGAATTCTGCACATATTTTACAATAAGTTCCACTCCAAGCTCACCTGCAAGGTCGTCTCTGAACACAATTGTCTCTTCAAAATTATGACCTGTATCAATATGCAACAGGCTGAACGGCATCCTGGCCGGCCAGAAAGCTTTCCTGGCCAGGTGAACCAGCACAATGGAATCTTTACCTCCGGAAAACAAAATTATCTTTTTTTCGAACTGGGCCGCAACCTCCCTCATAACGAAGATAGCCTCATTTTCAAGGTCCTTCAGATGCCCGTCATTAATCTCAATATGGTTGCTCATATTATATTTTTCATGTACTTATTTGTATCTCCGATATGGACACCACACTCTTTATTACTTTCTTTCTCCCACCACCATCTCCCGGACCTGACATCCTGTCCTTTAATTGCAGCCCTTGTGCATGGTTCACAACCAATACTCGGAAATCCTTTATCATGCAATGAGTTATATGGAACATTGTTTTCCCGGATAAAATCTTCGACATCGTCGAGCGACCAGTGAAACAGGGGATGATATTTATAAATCTTACGATCTTTGTCAAACTCAAGCTCACTCATCATATTGCGGTTCTCCGACTGCGAAGCCCTTATTCCGGAGATCCAGCATTCCATTCCTTCCAGGGCCCTGTTCAGCGGAAAAACTTTTCTGAACCTGCAGCATTCAAGCCTGTTTTCTTTTGACTCATAGAAACTAAATAGTCCTTTCTTAGAAACCATCGCTTCAACATCCTTATAATCAGGAAAATAAACCTTAATATTTTTGCCATACTTCAGCGTGGTTTCGGAAAACACTTTGTAGGTTTCAGGAAATAATCGTCCGGTATCAAGTGTTGCCACTTCAACCGGAATATTATGTTTAAAAATGATATGCGTTATCACCTGATCTTCTATTCCGAAACTTGTTGTGAACATTATTTTGGCCGGGAAACGTGATGCCAGGATTTTCAGACTATCTGCTATTGTTTTGCCATTCAGTTGGTTACTCAACTCGTCTAACTTCATATTGTTCTCCATTTTTTTTAAGCCAACCTTTAATTTTTAACTTGTGAATATGAGCCCAGAGCCTCTCATGAAAATAATAAAGTATCATTTTTGTGAATATCTCTACACTTCCGATTGAAAGGGCCACAGTAACTTTACCTGTGATGAAATAACTGATAATCATCGTATCAATAGTTCCGACAATCCGCCATGAAATTGCCTTAAGAGCGCTTTTCACGGGTTTGTCTGCCCGGTCACTGACTCTTATGACATCTTTGTGAGTTATTGTTTCCTCTGGTTTGCTAATAAGTACATCAAGCATAGTTTCTGCTATAATTTAAACAAAAGTAGGTCTGATACCGGGATGAGACAGTGGCAATAATACGGTAAATCAATCAGTATATATACATACAAAAACATATGCAAATGGTACCATTTCTGCTTTCAGAATCAGGAACATTTAAATATTTTTAAGGAAATGCTCTATGAATAAATCCCAAAATAGTAACAACTATTACTCACAAAATGTCCAATAGATGTCTATTTGAGCAATTTAAAATAAACGTTACTTGGGCAATTCGAAAGCAGAATCTTCTGTCTGAGAACTGACTTTTCTGACGGTTCCTGTGTTATTCTGATAACAGAAGGTGTGAATAAATTAACATCAGAACCTTTTTAATTTTAGTCTCTTTACTTAATAGATGGTTCCTGGTTTTTCCTAGTGTCTTGACTTTTAACTTTTAACTTTTAA
>PMEC01000109.1 GCA_003155705.1 Bacteroidales bacterium | reverse complement strand
ACATTATTGTCCGTGAAAAAGACCTTACCGATACTGAGCTTGAAGAAGTAAGGGTGAAGTTCTCCCAGGGTCTGTCCCTGAGAGATGCAGATGCCATCAAAAAGATAGTCCCGGGGGTAATTGAAGTAGCGCCACAGGCTGAGGCTAAGCTCGATGCCAGATACGCGGACAAATCTGCTAAAGCTGCCGCAATTGGAATTACCCCATCTATTCTTTCAATCCTTAGCTATCATGTCGATAAGGGAGCTTTTATTAACCAGGATCAATATGATCGCCAGCTTAAAGTTTGTGTTCTTGGGGCGGGTATTTCACGTGAACTTTTTGGATACGATAATCCGGTTGGGCAGAGTGTCAAGTTAGGAGATCAGTGGTTTGAGGTGGTTGGTTTATTGCAGACAAAGGCGCTCTTCACGGAAACGGTTGGTGAGCTGGCATCCCGGGACCTGAACAACGATGTTTATATTCCTCTTTCCACATTCAACAAACGCATTCCCAAAGAGAATTCCTATGCAAGTGAAATTAAACAACTCACGGTTAAACTTGAAAGTTCCGACAGGTTAGTTCCAACGTCCGCTGTAATAAGAACTGTTTTGAACCGCCATCACTTTAATAATGCCGATTTCAGCATCATTATCCCGTATGAACTGTTAAAACAGGAGGAGAAAGAAGCCAGGATCTACAATCTTCTCCTTGCCTCTATTGCAGCAATTTCATTAATTGTAGGAGGTATAGGTATTATGAATATCATGCTGGCTTCTGTACTTGAACGTACAAGAGAAATTGGAATTCGACGGGCTGTCGGGGGACGTAAGTCCGACATAATGAAACAATTTGTCACCGAAGCAGTAGCAATGAGCGTCACCGGAGGTATAATTGGCGTTTTATTAGGAATCTCACTTTCATTGATAATCTCATTTACAACGGATGTTAAAACAAACCTCACCCTCTATTCAGTATTTATTGCATTTGGTTTTTCAGTCCTTGTTGGAGTGACATTCGGATACCTGCCTGCAAAAAAAGCAGCAGACCTCAGACCTGTCGAATCCATACGACACGAATAGAAAACCCGTATTAATGACTTGATAAATTCCTGCTAATATGAAAATCAATTTGATATTTGGAAATATGAAGACAATTAGAATTACCCGCATTTTCTTTACAGTTACTCTTGGATTTATTTCCATNNTGAAAATAACAAACTTGAAGTATTCAACCGGAAAATAAGTTCATTTAGTGAGAATGATAAAAAGGGCATTCGGTTTTCAAAAAATGGAAATGACGGAATAGCCTGGTTAAATGGAGTAGAATTTTCCAATGGCACAATTGAATTAGATATAAGGGGCAAAGATGAGTATCAGCAAAGTTTTGTGGGCGTTGCATTTCATGGATCGGACAACAAAACACTTGATGCGATCTATTTTCGTCCATTTAATTTTCAATCGACTGATCCTGCCCGTAAAATTCATGCAGTTCAATATGTCTCACACGCTGATTATACATGGGAAATACTCCGGGACAAATATAATGGCAAATACGAAAAAGCCGTGATTCCTTCGCCGAATGGTAATGATTGGTTTCATGCTAAAATATTGGTAAGATATCCGAAGGTGACTGTTTTTGTGAACAACAATTCAGAAGCCAGTCTGACAATAGAGAAACTGAATACCAGAAAAACCGGTAAAATCGGATTATGGGTCGGAAATAATTCAGATGGTGATTTTGCCAACTTAATAATTACGCCTGAAAACGGTAAATGATGTTCGCTTAAATCACCCTGATAACAAAAAAAGATAATAGGATTTGAGAATAATCTGTTTGATGATTTTTGATGGAATAATTATTAACGCTACTTTGACAGATTAGAAAAATCAATCTGTTTTTACCCTTAATCCCTTAATGGAACAGGTTGATTTCTCAGCTTGCGTCCGTCAGGGTCGGGGTAAACAAGCTGAAAAATCAGTCAACAAGATAATCTGTCAAATAAGATTAACTTGTATAAATCAAAGAGCCTTTAGGTAAATTTATTCAAAGAAAATAGATTGGGTAAAACTACTTATTGTGCATATATAATAGAATTAGCTGCCAACTGTTTTCATTTCGAAATTGAATTATACGTACATATTTAATATATTTGTACGGACAAAACAAACTACCATGGATGCAAAATTGACAATCAAACTTGACGATGACGTGATCACCAGAGCCAAACGATATGCAAAAAATCGAAAGACCAGTATTTCAAAAATGGTTGAATCTTATCTTGACTCTGTGACAAAGCCTGATTCAAAGAAGATTAAGATTACGCCCTTAGTAAAAAGTCTTAGTGGAGTGATTAATCTTCCGGTTGACTATGACTACAGAAAGGATTACACAGATTACCTGACAAAGAAATACTTATGAAGAAGTTATTTCTAGATACCAATATTATCCTTGACCTTTTAGCTAATAGAATGCCTTTTTACACTGAAGCTGCAGAATTGTTTTCTTTGGCTGATAAGAAAGAGATTAAACTTTCAATTTCATCCTTGTGTCTTGCTGACACTCATTACATTCTGTCAAAACAAAACCATGATTTAGAAGTAAGAAAAATTCTCAGAAAATTTAAGGTTCTTGTTAATGTCTTGCCGCTTGATGATAAAATTGAAGATTTAGCTCTCAATTCAGAATTTCGTGATTTTGAAGATGCAATTCAATATTATACTGCAATTGAAAACGACCAGGATATCTTAATAACTAGAAATCAACAAGATTTTAGAGACAGCAAAATTCCTGTCATGACTGCTGGTGAATTTATTAAATCTATTGAATAACCAAGTCAGCAGCAAACACGGTCAGTGGTAATTTGCTTAGCCTTCGCTAAAGCTACGGC
>PMEC01000199.1:5590-5796 GCA_003155705.1 Bacteroidales bacterium | reverse complement strand
TATGTTTCAGGTCTGGGGCCGCAACTCGCACAGAATATTGTTGATTACCGCTCAGAAAATGGGCCTTTTGGCTCACGTAAGGAACTTTTAAAGGTCAAGAGGATGGGAGAGAAGGCATTTGAACAAAGTGCAGGATTCCTGAGAATCAGGGGAGCTGACAATCCTCTCGACTCAAGCGCCGTTCACCCTGAGAGTTACCATGTTGT
>PMEC01000199.1:0-5515 GCA_003155705.1 Bacteroidales bacterium | reverse complement strand
CAAATGTTACAAAATTCGGCGCCTTTGTTGACATAGGTGTTAAGCAGGATGGACTGGTCCATATCTCAAACCTGACTAAAAACTATGTTCAGGATCCTGCAACAGTTGTAAAACTGCATCAGCATGTGATGGTTAAGATCATTGCCGTCGATACTGAAAGAAGACGCATCCAGCTTTCAATGAAAGACGTGGAAAATAAATGAAAGCGAGGGACACAATATGGCATGCCCCTGCTCTCTGCAAATAAATTAGTCTTCCAGCTTTAAAATCCGAATGGTCTCTGTCCGGTACCCTGAACCTGCTTCATTGCCGGTTTACCGGGAAGTTTGGTATCTCTCTGAGCTGCAAAATATGCAAATGCAGCTGTTATTATTGCATTTTGTCTTAAATCAGCCATGATAAGTCTCTCATAAGTATCCATTACAGAATGATAACCACGGTCATATTCAATATCGTCCTGGATAAACTGGAAGCCAGGAAGACCGGCACTATCGAATGAAAGGTGGTCAGTACCAGTTGTATTTCTGATAGTGATCGTGGAGCAACCCATATCTGCGAATGGTTTCAGCCATTCCTCGAAAATTGGTCTGACAAGCTCATTCTGCTGAAGGTAAATGCCTCTGTACTTACCGGTGCCGTTATCCATATTAAAATATGCTGCAAACTTATCCCAGTCAGGTTTATGAGCTCTTGTCTGAGGATCAACCAGATACTTCTCGACATAGCCGCGTGAACCATTAAGCCCCTGTTCTTCTCCTCCCCAGAGAGCGATTCTGATAGTTCTCCTCGGCGCAGCATCAATACTCTTTAAAATACGCATTGCTTCCAGCATAACAATACACCCGGATCCATTATCTTCACCACCNNAAGGTAAGTTTAGTTCTGCAACAGGTTCCTTATCCCCCGATTTATAGTTGGCTCCGTTTGATCTTGGAACATTGAAAACACCAGAGTTGTTAAGAATTACAGCTGCTCCTTCTCCTTTAAGAAAATCGGATATCTTCGTCCGAAGAGACCTTTGAGCCTGCATTGCAGCAAAATCCATTGTTGGCCTTCTTCCCTGACCTGCGCTCATAGCCATTGTCATATCTTTCAGCTGATCGTCGGTATATCTTGTTGCCAGTGGTGCAAAGCTGATCTCAGGCACAGAAGTAATTGTTGATGGCATAAGAATAATTTTTCCGGCAATTTTACCTTTGTATTTATCCAGATCACTTTCAGCTTTAACGTCCAAAAGAACTACTTCACTTTTAATAAGACCGTCAGTGCTGCCTGTCCATGCAACAGGATTACATGCAAAGTTGGCATAATAGGGTGACGTCATTGCAGCATAGGTTTTAAGATTGTCCCAGCCGCCACGGGTAAATTCCCTGTCAGATTCAATCCTGACATTCTGAAGACCAATTTCCTCCATCTTTTTCTTTGCCCACTGGTTCCCGCGATCATTACCGGTGGAACCTGTCAGACGTGCTCCCACGGAATCACAAAGACTGAATGCCAATCCCTCAACCTGTGAGCCTCTTTGTCCTTCCATCTTGATTTTGTAGACCATGCCAAGATCGATGTTCTCTTTCTGCGCCAGCAGAAGTACCGGCATAAACAGAATCAGAAATAATGTACTGTAAAGTTTTTTGATTTTCATTTTTATGATTATAAAAGGTTTATTTCATAATTCCTTCAAATGTAAAAAAAAGATGATCCTCAGTTCTATTTACCTTCCGATTTAACAATAATTAACTTTGGTGCAATTAATGAAATTTGATTTTAACTCAGGTTCCAAAAGAGCTATTTTGAACCGCAGAGATCGCAAAGGTTATCGCAAGGCACGCCAAGTTAGCTTTGAGGATTTCTTTTCTTTGCGATCTTAGCGTAAATCTTTGCGTACTTTGCGGTTGATTGATTTATCTCATTTGTCAAGGATAACTTTCTCCTTTTTACTTTATACTTTTGCCTTGTTATGATTTATCCCGAAAATTTCGAAATAAAAACCGGGTTCGACCGTATCAGAAACCTTCTGTCAGAAAGGTGTATAAGTTCTATGGGTCTTTCTCTGGTCAGTAATATAAGCCTTCTTTCGGGGAAAGAATCTGTAATTCATGAATTATCTAAAACATTTGAATTTCAACAGCTTCTGAAGCTTGAGGATAGCTTCCCCTCTGAAAATTATTTTAATGTCACAGATTGCCTGAATAAGATCAGGATTGAAGGAACGTTCCCTGAGGTGCAGGAGCTTTTCGACCTTAAAAGATCGCTGGAAACAGTAAAGGCAATTCTTAGTTTCTTCAGGAAGAGTGAGGAAAACAGATACCCTGTGCTTACTTCAATTTGCGGGAATTTAAAGCAATATCCATACGTAAGTGATTCAATTGACAGAATAATTGATAAGCATGGGGTTATCAGGGACAATGCTTCCCCCAGGCTGAAAGAGATCCGGAATGAACATGCATCGAAAAGTTCACTCGTATCAAAGCGGCTGAACGCGATCCTTAAACAGGCACAGATCGATGGTATAGTTGACACAGATACTCCTGTGTCGGTCAGGAACGGAAGAGGCGTTATCCCGGTAAATGCGTATGATAAAAGGAAGATTAAAGGACTTATACATGACCAGTCTGCTTCCGGTAAAACAGTTTATATCGAACCTGCAGAAATCGTAGAGATTAATAATGAGATCATTGAGCTTGAATATGAGGAACGAAGAGAGATTGTAAGAATCCTTATTGCGTTTGCAGATAATATCAGGCCATATATTGACGACCTTCTTGTTTCAAACCAGTTGCTTGGAGAGATTGATTTTATAAGGGCTAAAGCCTTGCTTGGCAATCAGTTTAACTCAATTAAACCCGTACTGACCGATAAACCTAATATTAACTGGCGAAAAGCAGTTCATCCTCTGCTATATTTAACGTTTCAGAAAATTCCGGGAAGGAAGGTGATTCCCCTCGATATAACCCTTGAAGCAAAAAACAGGATATTACTGATCTCAGGTCCGAATGCAGGAGGAAAATCAGTCTGCCTTAAAACAGTAGGATTACTGCAGTACATGCTACAGTGCGGGTTGACTATCCCGGTTGAAGAAGGATCCGAATCAGGTATTTTCAAAAATATATTCATCGATATTGGTGATGAGCAAAGCATTGATAATGATTTAAGTACTTACAGTTCACATCTGACTAGCATGAAGTACTTTCTCAAAAACGCTTCATCCGATACACTTGTTCTGATTGATGAATTCGGGACAGGAACTGAGCCGATGCTTGGAGGATCAATTGCAGAAGCGATACTGGGTGAACTGAATAACCGGAAAGTTTTCGGGGTTCTGACTACTCATTATACAAACCTGAAACATTTCGCATCAATAACTGATGGAATAATCAATGGTGCAATGGCTTTCGATAACCACCTGATGCAACCACTGTTCCAGCTTCAGATAGGAAAACCGGGAAGTTCATTTGCATTCGAAATTGCCAGGAAGATCGGACTGCCGGAAGAAATATTGAAAACTGCATCAGAAAAGGCAGGAGTGAAAAATATTAATTATGACAGACATCTTAAAGATATTGCGCGGGATAAACGTTACTGGGAAAACAAGAGGCAGAATATACGTCAGCAGGAAAAGCAACTCGAAGAATTAATAGAGAATTATGAAAAGGAACTCTCAGAGGCCAGATCTGTGAGGAAAGAGATAATTTCAAATGCAAAAGATGAAGCGAAATCCCTTCTCGATAAATCAAACAAAATAATTGAAAATACTGTCAGACAGATTAAAGAGGTACAAGCTGAAAAAGAAAAAACCAGGGAGATAAGGCAGCAACTCGATGAATTTAAATCTTCATTTTCAGAGGAGATTCCTCCAAAAGAAACTTCTTCTGAGCAAAAGGTCTCCGAATTAAAAATCAAAGCAAAAAAATTCAAACCGGTTCAGATAACTAAAGAAAGAGCGCCTGAGAAGATTTCCGAAAAACCTTTAAAGCCGGGCGATACAGTCAGAATGAGAGATACTCTTGCCGCCGGAGAAGTCATTGAGGTCAGGGAAGGGTTGGTACAGGTTGAGACAGGGAACCTGAGGATCTTTGTTCCGGAAGACAAGATTGAAAGGATCAGCAGATCAGAACTTAAAAAGAGCTATAGGTCAACTCCGGGTAGCAATATTTTCAGCAATGAATTAAATCAGAAGAGGATCAGATTCAATCCCGAAATTGATATCCGCGGTGTCCGTGGTGAGGAGGCGATAAACCAGGTTCAGGATCTGATCGACAATGCTCTGATAGTTCAGCATAAAAATCTCAGGATACTCCATGGCAAAGGAAATGGAATTTTACGCCACCTGGTAAGAGAATATCTCGCCACTGTCAATGTCGTCAAATCATTTCGCGATGAGCATATTGAATTCGGCGGGTCGGGAATTACAGTTGTGGAGATGGATTTCTAAAGCTGGGTCTTAAGAAGATTATGTTGTTTTTATTATATTCACGCTTAATATGTGAAGTTAATATCACAATTCCGATCATTGCCCAAACTACTTATGCTGATGACAAGGATATTGCGGTTAATAGCAGGTGCAATGCTTTTATCTCTATGCCGTTTGATAAGAAACATCTTTTAAAAGTATTGTCCGAATTCATCTGAACAAAATAAATAAGAAATTGATTTTGTTATAAAGAATCGCTATCCATTACGATTCTTCACAAAAAATATTAATATTGTGGTAACAAAAATAGTTTTCCTGATCTCCAATCCGAAATCCGAAACACATGAAATCAAAAATATTTTTAGCAGCTGCTTTAATTTTCTCTTTTCTTTTAATTCTTTCATGTAATAATACTGGGAAAACCGACAAAAGCACACCGGAAAAAGTTGTTGATCCCAGGCAGGAATGGGCCATCGTGATTCATGGAGGAGCCGGCGGAATCACCAGGGATAAAATGACGCTAGCAATGGACAAGGAGTATAGAACAGCACTCGCAGAAGCATTGAATAAGGGTAAGAAGATCCTGTCTGAAGGTGGATCAGCCCTCGATGCTGTTGAACAGACGCTAAGGATAATGGAGGATAATCCGCTTTTTAATGCAGGGAAAGGCGCAGTCTTCAATCACGATGGCAAAAATGAGCTTGATGCTTCAATTATGGACGGATCAAACCTGGCTGCCGGTGCAGTAGCCGGTGTTATGGATATTAAGAACCCGATTACTGCTGCCCGGAGGGTTATGACTAATTCTCCTCATGTCATGCTGTCAGGGGCAGGCGCTTCGCAATTTGCTAAGGAACAGGGACTTGAAATTGTCCTTCCTACATATTTTTATACTGAACGCAGATTTAAGGAACTTCAGGAGATTCTGAAAAAGGAAAAGAATGGTACAGTAGGTTGTTGTGCTCTGGATAAGAAGGGAAATCTTGCTGCAGGTACTTCAACAGGGGGAACGCCCAATAAAAAGTACAACAGGATCGGCGATTCTCCCATAATCGGAGCCGGTACTTATGCAAATAACAATACTTGTGCAGTTTCAGGAACCGG
>PMEC01000068.1:14078-28470 GCA_003155705.1 Bacteroidales bacterium | reverse complement strand
GGGGTTTAAAAAAACTGGCCTACCCTATCCAGAAGAAGTCTACAGGCTTCTATTATCTGGTCGAATTTAAAGGCACAGGTGATCTGATCGAAAAACTTGAGCTCCAATATCGCCGAGATGAAAGGATCATCAGGTTTTTAACCTTTAAGATGGAGAAATTTGCCGTCGAATATGCAGAAAAGAAGAGAAGACAAAAAGAATCAGGAAAATCCAAGGAGGAATAAGACATGGCACAGAACGAATCAGAAATCAGATATTTGACTCCCCCGACGGTTGAGATCAAAAAAAAGAAATACTGCAGGTTTAAGAAAAACAGGATACGTTATATTGACTACAAGGATCCTGAATTTCTCAAAAAATTCCTGAATGATCAGGGTAAAATACTACCCCGCCGAATCACAGGTACTTCGCTTAAATATCAAAGGAAAGTGGCAAAAGCCGTAAAAAGAGCACGACATATTGCACTTCTTCCTTACGTAACTGACCTATTAAAATAAGGAGGATCAACTATGGAAATTATATTATTACAGGATGTTCCAAAACTTGGACAGAAGGATGACCTTGTAAAAGTTAAAAACGGGTTTGGAAGAAATTATCTGATTCCACAGGGTTTAGCCATAGCAGCATCTGGTTCTGCAAAGAAGGTTCATGCGGAGAATCTCAGGCAGAGAGCTCATAAAGAAGAGAAAATTAAAATTGAAGCTCAAGCGCTTGCCGGAAAGCTGGCAGAAGTAAAAATAGTGGTTGGAGCCAAAATCAGCAGTTCAGGAAAAATATTTGGTTCCGTAAACACTATTCAGATTGCTGAAGCTTTAAGAGAAAAAGGGTTTGATATCGATCGCAGAAGCATCACTCTTCCTGAAGATCAGATTAAAGAGATAGGAAGCTATAAAGCAATTGTAAAGCTTCACCGAGAAGTTAAGGTTGAAGTGGCATTCGAGATTATTGGAGAATAATTTATTAAATTAACAAACTTCATAAAGTGTCGGGCGTAGTTTCAAACTATGCCCGACTCATTTTATATCAGTACGTTATTATTTAACTGCTGTTGCGTCTATTTCAATCAATGCCCCCATTGGAAGATCTTTTACGGCAAAGGCCATTCGCGCCGGTGGATCTTTTGGGAAAAAATCCATATATATCTTATTAACTGTCGGATAAAATGCAATATCTGAAAGAAGGACCGTGCACCTGGCCACATTATCCATGGTATAACCCGCCTTCTCAATTACATTCTTTAGATTCTTCAGAACCTGCCTTGTCTGGTCTTCTATCTTTCCTTCAATAAGTTTGCCTGTTAACTGATCGATGGCAATCTGACCTGAAACATAAAGTGTTCCGTTAACTTCGATGGCTGGACTGTATGGACGTTTTACCGGTGTATTATCAAATGTAATGACTTTACGTACAGCCTTTTTTTCCTGTGCTCCCATATTAAAGGTGAAAGACATAATGAGAGACAGAACAGCGATAATGATAAAAGTTCTTTTCATAGATTCTAAATTTATTTGATGGCAATTGTTTCTATCTCAATAAGTGCCCCCATAGGCAGATCCTTGACAGCATATGCTGCTCTGGCAGGCTTATTATCAGGAAAATAGCCAGAATACACTTCATTCATAGCTTTGAAATCTGCCATATCATTTATGAGACATGTGGACTTCACTATATTTTTAAACTCGTAACCGGCTTCATCCAATATCGCTCCTATATTTCTGAAGACCTGTTGAGTCTGTTCCTTTATACCGCCCTCAATAATCTTTCCTGTTTCCGGAACAATAGGGATCTGACCGGAAATGAAAAGTATCCCATTTGCCTCAACTGCCTGACTATAAGGACCGATAGCAACTGGAGCATTTAAAGTGTTAATTACTTTCTTCATTTCATTCGTATTTTAATATTGATCATGAAAATCTTTTCTCCTGTCATACTTAAGGTCAGCAAGAACAGATGCCTTAACTCTTATTGTAAATGTCCAACTTTTAAGATAGCCTGTAGGAATCCAATCCACACTCATTTCCCAGCAGTGAAGGTCTCTTAAAACCCCTATGCTGGTCATTGTTATTCCCTTATTTGCTATATCATAACCTGTTGTGTAGGTTACCCTGGTTTTTTTTGTAAGAGAGACGTCACCTGTCAGTGCAAGTGTCTGACTTACAATAGGCTTAAGCGAATTCTTTGTATAATAGAAATTATAGGCCACTCGCATTGACCATGGAACATCAAACTTGGCGTATCCATATTCATCAAGTGGAAGTCCGCCGGTCACAGTCTTGCTGACCGCATTTGCAGCTTGTCCTGCATCTCCGGCATAGCCGGCAAGCTTGGCCCCAGGTTGTCCCAGATCCGGCTTTTTGTTTTTATCGTCCTTCTTCTTCTTAAAGAATTGGCCAAGATCGAAATCAAGAGTACCTGAAAAAGTGGACAATCTCATCAGTTTTTTTGTCTGGGCATAATAAAATGTATTAATGGTGTTGCCTTTGGAATCTAAACCATAAAGCAAGAAACTACTATTGGCGGCAAAATTCAGGTTATTAAATAATGTAGTCCTGTAACTCATTGTCACTGGTGACCATCTCAGGGAATCGGCAAAAATATTGTAAGATGTGTTGATAGCAAAATTATCGATTATTTTAATTTTTTTTGCCTTGCCTGAAGTGTCGTTTTTCTCAAATATTTTGGCTTCAATTATATTTACCAGGCTGAAAGACACTGTTCCGCTCCTGCTTGACAATGAAGGCGTTCCGAATATATTACCTTCAAAAATCGAATATTCACTTTTTCGGCCCGTTGTATCGATCTGAACCTGCTTATACATATCTGTCGTGAGTCCTTTCAGTACAGGAATATAACTGAAGGTTACTGATGGTCTTATGATATGGCGTATTGCCTGAAGTCTTGAACCTGGATTTTTAAACTGATAAATGCCGAAAATCTGTGGATTAAAGCTGGCACTTATTGATGGATTTACTGACTGACCATAAAAGATTCCATGAAGAGTATCTATTACTACAGAAGGAATTACCTTATTTAGATCAGAATTAAAATTGTCAGGAACCCATGTCTTGTTGATCTCCTGAGTATAAAGAACACCTGAATACATTAGCTGAGGGGAAATGGTGAAATTATTGAACGGTCTGAGCTGAAGGCTTAGAGGTGCCTGTTGCGTAAAACCATTGCGCATTTTATTTAATGTTGCTTTCGTAAATAGAAGACTGTCAATTGTATTCACCTGATTATCGACAGCCGCAGTATATGAGAACTGAAGATCCTGATACCATTTTGTAGTACCGATACTATTCTTGCTTTTGAGAGGATATATTCTGGATATATTAAAGTTTGCTTTTGGAAAATCGAGGCTGACAGTCTTATTGGTCACGTTTTGACTTTGATTTAAACTTGCAGACAAATTGAATGGAGTACCCTGCCATGTCTTCGTATAACTAACACTTGATTGTCTTTGGGTATTAATCTGATCACTTACATTATAGCTGTTATTCCTGTCGTACTGACTGGAACTCATATTCACATTGGCATTGAATCTTGAACCTGGATTTGACTTATCATCCTGGTTATAAGACCAGACAATATGGTAATTAGATGATTTACTGTAATCATTTAATCCCTGATGACCCGATATATTATTTGCATAAGCCAATGAAAAATTACCTGAATATTTATACAATCTTCTATAATTGCTTGATGCATCTATCAGCCATGTCCCATTAGTATAAACAGTTCCTAACAAGGTAACATCAACATAATCATTAAAAACAAAATAATAACCGCCATCCCGTAGAGAATAACCTAGCGTTTGGCTTGCACTATATTTTGGCAGGATTAATCCCGACGACCTGCTTTTCTGTATTGGGAAATAACCAAAAGGAAGAACTAGTGGCAATGGGACATCCTCAAGTTCAAGATAAGCAGGGCCGGTAATTATCTTCTTCCCTGGAATGACTTTGGCTTTATTAAAATTAACAGAGAAATGAGGATGCTCAAGATCACATGTAGAAAATGTGCTCCTATTTATATTCAGACTTCCATCCACCATCTTTGTGGTTATCGCACTATTCAAAAAGCCCTGATCCTGCTCAGTAGAAGTGCCTAATATCCGCCCTTTTTTTGTTTTAAAATTATAGTAGAGCTCTTTAGCTTTGAACTCTTCCTGCCCCTGCTTGAAATCAGGGGATCCTACAATTTTACCGGTTGAGTCCCTTCTGCCGATTGCAAAAACCAGACCAGTCTCCATATTGAGTTCAATAGAATCAGCTGTCAGCGTAATATCACCATAGACAACCTTTGCATCCTTGACAAGCCATACCTTCTTCTGAATCAGGTCAGTCTTCCTGTACGCAGCTGCTACATGGGTTATTGGAATCTCAATAGCATCTTTTGACATACCATGTTTATGACGAGTTGTATCAGCAACTGAAGTGTCATTTTGTATCAGAATAGTATCAACACCAACTTTTTTTTCCTGAGAGAACAAAAGGAAAGTTTGAACCATCATGAGGAACACTACAACTAACCGCTTTTCTGTAAAAAGATACAACTTAAATACTATTTTTGCATAGATTTTGCGTGTAGCCGCGACGTTTGCGGCAAAACTAATATAAATTCATGAACTTAACATGGGTACTGGAACTAAATACGGCGAACATTATATCAATAATATCAACATAATAATGTTGTTTTTTATTGCCCTGATTCCGATAAATTTTACATGTTTTGCTGATGATCCGGGGAAAAAAGAGAGTTATATAATTGTTATAGATCCGGGACATGGAGGCAAAGACCCGGGAGCAATAGGTTCATTCAGCAGTGAAAAGAATATAACCCTGGCAATTTCTCTGAAAACAGGGGAGTACATCGAGCAGAATCTAAAAGATGTGAAAGTCATATACACCAGAAAGACAGACGAATTTGTAGATCTTGATGTCAGGTCAGACATTGCAAACAAGAACAATGCCGATCTTTTTATTTCAATTCATGTAAATAGCAATAATGAACATAATGCTTATGGAACAGAGACTTATGTAATGGGTTATACAAAAGATCAGGCTAATCTCGATGTTGCAATAAAAGAGAACCAGGTAATCCTTCTTGAAAATGATTATTCGAACAAGTATGAGGGGTTTGATCCTAAATCACAAGAATCATACATTATGTTCACAACCAGGCAAAACATATATCTTAAACAAAGTTTAGAGCTTGCATGGATGATACAGACACAATATAAAAATCAGATTGGCAGATATGACAGGGGAGTCAAACAGTCTGGATTCTGGGTTCTATATAAAACGACCATGCCAAGCGTTCTGACAGAAACCGGATTTATTTCAAACCTGAAAGAGGAAAAATTCATCAACTCAAATGAAGGTCAGGAAAATATTGCCGCCTCTATTTACAATGCCTGCAAAGATTATATAAGCGAGATAAGAAAGAAAAGCGTTATGCCTGCTGTAATAAAAGATACACTTGGCCCGGCGACAGATTCTCTAAAATTAAATACCATCCCTAACGGTAAGATAGTCTTTATGATACAGGTTGTCACATCGAATAAAAAGATAGCGACTAAACCTGCCAATTTCAAGAATACAAAGGACATAGTTGAATTAAGTTCTGGTAATAAATTCAGATACGCAACAGGAGTTTTCAGCGATTACAATAAAGCTGTGAGCTACAGAAAGCAGATGGAGAAAATTTATCCTGATGCATTTGTGATTGCTGTTAAAAACAACAAAATATTACCTTTGCGTGAAGCACTTGAACAAGACAAAAGATAAAAGATAATAAATATAGAATTCATGAAAAAAATCTCAAATGAAGTCAAGCTTGGAGCAATAGCCTTAGTAACAATAATTGTTTTTATCTGGCTGTATAATTTTTTGAAAGGTAAGAACTTATTAAGCAATAAGGCTCATTATTATGCTGTTTATAACCAGATTAACGGACTTGCCGGATCAAGTCCGGTAGAAATAAACGGTTATAAAGTAGGTGTTGTGCAATCGATAAATTTCTTAAAAGACGGAAGTGGCAGGCTTCTTGTTAAAATGTCTGTCGGGAAGGGATTTACTCTTCCTGAAAAGACAGTTGCTGAGGTTACAACGGCCACTCTGATCGCCGGTATGAAGATCAGGCTTGTTTTCGGCAGCGGTCCGGGAATATATAAAAATGGTGATACTATTCCAGGCAGGCTTGCTGAATCCATAATTACAAAATTCGAGAATGAACTTGTTCCTTTAAAAGAAAAAGTTACAGGAATGATCAATGTTCTGGATACAGTTCTTACCGGAATTAATGATATTATGAATCCTGAATTCAGGAAAAATATCAGAAATAGTATGGCAAACCTGAATCATACGACAAAAAACATAGATGAAGTATTAGGATCAAAAGAGGCAGAATTAAAATCAATGATTGCAGATCTTTCAAAATTTTCAAAAATGTTGTCTGATAATTCAAACAAACTGGGAAATACGATAAATAATCTTCAGACTATTTCAGATACTCTGGCAGCAGCGAATATTTATGCGACAATATTGAAGCTTAAAGCTACTCTGGAGAAGACTTCCGAGCTAATGGATGGGATGAACAAAGGCAAAGGCACTGCAGGCCAGCTATTTACGAACGATTCGTTATATAAAAACATGAATAACAGCATTTCAAATCTGGATTTGCTGTTAAAGGATCTGAAAGCAAATCCCAATAGATATGTTCATTTTTCACTTTTTGGTAAAAAAAATTAACCGACAAGTTAGTTTTATTGCAAATTTCAGATTATCTTGAGGTTGAATTTTTATTAAAATTTAAGGACAAAATAATACCTGTTTTTTCAGACATTGATTATAATTTGAGTAGACACTCATAACGTACTGTATTACACTATATACCAATTTTTATATTTTATATTTATCTGAATATCAACATTATAATTATTTTGAAAAAAAATTGTTCCATAAGTTGCTGATGATTAAAACCATATACTTTTTTTGAAAAAGTCAAGTAAAAAAAATTTTTTTTTTAAGTTTTTTTTTTACAAATATTGCTAACTGAATCAGCCTGACTGGAAAACTTAATTTTAAAAACCAATACCCTAAAATGAATAAGTCACACGATGAAGTATGGAATAGCTGTCTTCAAATAATCAGGGATATAATTCCATCCATCAGTTTCAAAACATGGTTTGAGCCGATAATACCTCTTAAACTTGAAAATAATGTTCTGACAATCCAGGTGCCAAGTCCGTTCTTTTATGAATATCTCGAAGAGCAATATATCGATATTCTGAGAAAAACTTTAAGGCGCGAGATTGGTACTGATGCTAAGCTTGAGTATAACGTCGTGATGGAGAATTCAAATTATATTGATGGTAAACCATATACTGTAAGATATCCTTCAAGAAACAAAACTGACCTTAATAATAAACCTGTTCAGGTGCCTTTTGATCTGACTCAGCCATCAATAAAGAATCCTTTTGTAATTCCGGGTATTAAAAAAATCCATTTCGATCCTAAACTCAATTCAGATTACAATTTCAACAATTACGTGGAAGGTGAATGTAACAGGCTGGCAAGATCAGCTGGAATTGCTGTCGGCAATAATCCAGGGGGAACAGCATTTAATCCGTTAATGATATATGGTGATTCAGGGCTTGGCAAAACACATCTTGCTCAGGCAATTGGTATTCTCGTTAAAGAAAAACACCCCGATAAGATAGTGCTTTATGTAAATGCCAACAAGTTTCAGACTCAATTCACCGATTCAATCAGAAATAATAATAAGAACGATTTCCTCCATTTTTACCAGATGATAGATGTTCTTATACTTGACGATGTCCACGAATTTGTAGGGAAAGAAAAGACCCAGGATACTTTTTTCCATATCTTTAATCATCTGCACCAGTCCGGGAAACAGTTAATTCTGACATGCGACAGACCTCCGGTTGAGCTACAGGGAATGGAACAGCGCCTCCTTTCAAGGTTTAAATGGGGCCTTCTGGCTGATCTTCAGAGACCTGATTATGAGACTCGCCTTGCTATCCTTAAGAAAAAAGCATATAATGACGGAATTGAACTCCCTGAAGAAATTTTTGAATTTCTTGCAGCTAATATATCAAACAATATCCGTGAGCTCGAAGCTGTCCTGATCTCTCTTTATGCACAATCCACGCTTAATAGAAAAGAGATCACCATTGACCTTGCAAGACTTATGGTAGAAAAATTAATAAGCACTTCCAGGAGAGAAATAACAATAGATTACATTCAGAAAATAGTTTGTGAGTATTACAAGATCCCAATTGACCTGATCCAGGGAAAAACAAGAAAAAGGGAAATTGTCCAGGCAAGACAGGTATCAATGTTCTTTTCAAAAAATCTTACAAAAGCGTCTCTGGCAAGTATCGGATCGCATATTGGAGGGAAAGACCATGCAACTGTTTTGCATGCCTGTAAAACAGTTAACAACCTGATTGACACTGACAAACATTTCAGGAACCAGATTACCGAAATTGAAAAGAAACTGAAAGTGTAAAGTATTCAGGCCTGATTTAGAGGATAACCATACCAGATTAAATATTTCGGATTTCGGATTTCGGATTTGGTACTTCTGATTTTCTCCTTTCTCCTTTCTCCTTTCTCCCTTCTCCTTTCACCTTTTTACTTTAAAAGTCTTTGGATCAATATCTTTCACACATCTGAAACCAAGTGTCGAGCACCTGTCATACCCTTGAGAGACCATTAGCATAATTTGTGTCCTGTCTAACGATTGAGGACCTCCCTGGATATACCACCAGCTAGAATCAGGCCGGTAATAACTTCCTCCCCTGATAATCATAAAATAATCAGCACCATTATAGTACATATCATTGGTCATCTGCCAGATGTTACCAACAAGGTCCATAACGCCATATGGACTTTGTCCTTTTGTAAAAGCGTCAACAGGGGTAGGCCTGTCAAATGCGTTATTGCACCAGGTCCCATGAAAATCATCACCCCATGGCCATTTACGTTTATCAGTACCCTGGGCTGCAAGTTGCCATTCAGCCTGTGTTGGCAGTCGCTTACCGGCCCATTTTGCAAAGGCCACAATATCTTCATAACTTACATAAACCACCGGATAATTCTCCTGACCTTGCCTGAACATTCCGGACGACCAGTTCCTCAGGTAGTTTGCAGTATCAGACGGCTTGTACCCGGATTTTAAAATGAAATCGTAATATTGCGCATTTGTGACTGGATATTTGTCTATCAGAAAACTATCTACTTCAGCACAAATATTTTTATTAATGTCAGGATAAGGAATGAAATCTTCACCCGTAGTCAGGTTATATGTTATTGAAGCTTTTGGTACAAGGACCATATCAGGAGGAATATTCTGTGCAGCCGGAGAAGGAACAACTTTACTGACTAACCAGGGCAGACCTCCCTTAAGCATAACAACATCCTCATCCTTAAGTAAATTATCTTCAAGATATTGCAAAACAATTTTACCCTCATAGTTACCTATAATATTCTTTATCCGAACAATGGTATCATGATTAAACTTCAGTTCGAAATGTTGAGTCTGATAGGAAGGATTTCCCTTCCAGATGATAACAGTGCCTTTCCCCGGATTATTAAGATGCAATGAATCTCCGGTGAGTTTTGATCTGATTATTTCAGGAAGTTGCGCTATGCAGTCAAGAGAGGCTTCTTTGCGCGTTCCTGAAAAAGATGGGAGCCATCCTTCAGCCGACACTTTAATATAGAATACTCCATTCACATTCACCGGATCTGATTTTTCATGATTCCATAAAGAGACAAAATGTGCTCCTTCAAAGTCATTTACTTTAAAAAGGGTACCATCAAATCCTTCAGGTTTCATGTTGAGTACCGTAAAGATTGTTTTATTTCCTGAATTCCACTTATTTACATAAATATTATCAGCTCTGGTATTTATGAACGGAGTCCAGTCATTATCCAGGAATGCATCGTTATTCTGGCGTAAAATAAAGGTCGTACGCGCCAGATAGTTAAGATCATCACGATAACCGTCATCTCTGCCTCCCGGACGGAACATATTAAGTTCAGTACCATATCCGTTGAAAAACGAGATGGCTATCTCCCTGTGATTTCTGTCCTCTCCCACATCGCAGACCCTGAAGATTGCAAAATCGGGTTTAATAACCTTGTTCAGATTGAGTTCAGGGCTAAAATAAATCGCATTATGCACCCGACCCGAAATTATGCCAGGCATATCTTTTGTAATAGCCATTCCTTCAGAATACATTATGACCCCTTTTCTGACACTATCGGCAGCTCTCTGTAATTCATAACTTGAACTGCCCCTTGTATCCAGAACAACGCCATCTGCCTCAGTCTCACTGATCAGTTTTGCCATTCCTCTGTAAGGATCCTCTTGTCTCGTACTGTTATCCCATGGGTTATAGGCAATAAAAAACCTTGTTTTGGAAAGCCTTGATAACCTTGCAAATGTTTTCAATTGTTCAGTTCCACCAGCCAAATCACGGTACAAATCCCATTGGTTCCTTTTGTCAAGTCCCAATCTTGGCCATGTCGGCCAAATACCAAATACATCAATATTGTTAAATTGTTCATTCCATTTTTTAAGCTCCTCGGGATAGGTATATTTCCCGGTCTGGCGATCGTAAAATTCGCGGTCCCATGCCATCTGAAGCACAATAATGTAGCTTTGTTTAATCCATTTAAGATCTTCGCGTTCAAACAGTTTATTATCAAACTTATCAAGATCAAACAGGTATTTGTCGCGGAACATAAGCCGAAGTCCGTTCTGCCAATCTCCTTTGAAGATATCTGAATAAATAATATAATTAACCTTTGCTGAAGGGGGTAAGATTGTTTCATATCGTTTTTTCTGTCCTCCATCGGTATTTTGCCGTCTTGCCAAACCACAAACTGAGATATTCTTTCCTATATTAAATGAAAGATAACCGAGCTCCCAGGCATTATCAGGAAGAATAACTCTTACAGGACGGAACCCTGGTCTGAAAAGATATGCCCTCGCAAGATCCCATGGTCCTTTACCGGTAATATAAACAGAACCATCGTCGGGACTGAATGGAACAATATTGCTTATTATAGCTGTATCGTTCCCTATATTAGTAAAAGTGATCTCACACCTCCATCCCTCATTGCCCTGAGAGATGATTTTGGTTACGGATGAAATCTTATTTTCAAAAACTTGTCTGTAACTATTTCCGGTTATTACAGTTTCAGCATCTGTTGACTTAAATTGCTTTTCATTCAGAAGAAAAGTGAACAAGGGCTTTGGTTTTGCCAGCACAACAACAGAACTATCAGTTGAAACAATTCTTTCTGCGTATAGCCCTGCTTTTCCGGAAACAGAGATATAATTCAATTTCTGAGCATATACCGATGAATTAATTGTCAACAACAGGAAACATACTGTGTTACAAGTAATTAAATTGAATGTTTCTTTAATGAATCTTATCAAAAGGACTTTCATGTTTTTTTTCTGCAATATAAAACATACAAGGCATTTAAAAAAGCTCTTACAAGACATCTCCTCTATCGCCGGTAATTTATTTCCATATTTTTATTTTAACCAAATATATTGTAATTTTAAAAGTCAAACCTAAAGAATTTGCAATGATGCCAAAAGCATTTCAGATAGTAAGGATATTAATTATTTTTCTTACTGTTTCTTCTTTTATAGGTTCAGGATGCGCAACAGCAAAAAAGAGTTCCGGTTACACGCAGAAGAAACAAGCCTCGCGTGTAAACGCTTCTCAACTTGGCAGAAATAAATATTACTTTTCTACAAATTATCAGAAAAAGCTTTCAAAAAGCTTTAAGAAGTAATTATCTGTCTTACTCATCAATATTAAAGGTCAGACCATCATAAGCAAGCATCACTTCTGGAGGAAGTTCCGGTGAAACTTCAATATACCGCCCCATCTGATGACTTATATGAGTAATAAAAGACCGTTTTGGAGATATTTTTCTGATATTATCAATTGCCTCGCTCAGACTAAAATGTGAGGAATGTTTCTGCTTTCTTAATGCATTTATAACTAAATACTTAACTCCAATAAGTTTTTCTATGCTCGATTCAGGGATATAATCAGCATCAGTTATATAGGCAAAAACGCCTATCCTGAATCCATATATATCCAGCTCTTTATGTCTGACCCTGATGGGAATTATTTTTAAACCTTTAATATCGAACCCGAATTGTGTGATTGGGTTCAGTCTCATTTTAGGTATACCCGGATACTTGTTTTCAAAAACATATTTAAATTCTCTTTTAACTGCCTCCTGGACGTTTTCTTCAGCATATATATCAATAGCATCCTGACTCTTATAGTTAAATGCTCTTACATCATCCATACCGGCAATATGGTCTTTGTGTTCATGTGTCAGAATTATTGCATCGAGTCTGGAAACATGTTCGCGAAGCATTTGCTGACGAAAATCTGGCCCTGCGTCAAAAACCAGAGTAACATCAGCGGTTTGTAACATAAGCGAAGTCCTGAGTCTTTTATCTCTTGGATCGTCCGAGGTACAGGTTTGACATTCGCATGCAATTACAGGAACACCCTGTGAAGTACCGGTACCTAAAAAAGTTATTTTCACGTCAAAAATATTTTTAGCAAACCTAATTTAAATTAAGTTAACCACAAATAAGNNTGAATTCAGGCAGGTTATACCTGAGAATGTAATTAACCTTACATCATCTCTCCGCTATTTCGTGGTTGAAAATATCAGAAGCGCGAGAAGATACTTACGACTGATTGATAAAAACTTTCCAATAAATGAATCTGTTTTCTTTGAACTAAATGAACACACCTGTGAAACCGAGATAAACAGTTTCCTTGAACCTGTCATGAATGGTAATGATATAGGCTTAATGAGTGAAGCCGGGCTCCCGGGGATTGCAGATCCCGGAACAAATCTTGTAAATGCTGCCCATGCCAGAAATATAAAGATTATTCCACAATCGGGACCATCATCAATAGTACTTGCTCTTATATCTTCAGGAATGAACGGACAGAATTTTACTTTCAACGGGTACCTTCCTGTCAAAGCGCCGGAACGAGATGCAAAACTAAAAGAGATTGAAAACAGATCTAAAACAGGTGAATCTCAGATCTTTATGGAAACACCATACAGAGGACAAAAAATGTTTGAAGCAATTCTATCAATCTGCAATAGCAGCACCAAACTTTGTATTGCGGCTGATATAACCCTTCCGACAGAATTCATTAAGACAAAGAAAATCTCAGCATGGAAGAAAGAAAGTCTGTTTTTAAATGACAGATTAATAATCTTTATTATTCAGGCCGGCTAATAAACCAATGAAGTAACTCTCTGCTCCCTGTATTACTTTTTTATTTTGTTCCTGGTTTAACACTGATCAGGTTTACTTCAAAGACAAGTGGTGTATATCCGGGAACTATTCCCCAAATTCCAGCCTGTCCATACGCCAGGGATGAAGGAACCAGAAACCTTCCTTTACCACCTTCTTTCATATACCTTAATCCCTCATCAAGGCCGGGAATAATCCCATAAGCAGAAGTAGGATCTTTTGCAGCATAACCGATAATGGCCACAAAAGGTGTTGCTGTGTAATTTGAATTAAATGAAACTCTGTCTGTAAACATTGCGTTGTACCAGAAAGATACTGTATCATTAACTACCGGAGATCTTCCAAAGCCAGGCGCTAATTCAATATAATATAATCCACTCGGTTTTTGTACATATGCCGTGTCACCAAGTGATTTAATATAGGTATCAATCATTTCTTGTTCCTGATTTTTAAAGGTGGATTTGGTACAACCGGCAATTATCAGTATCATAAAGCCCAAACCACTTAGCAATTTAATCTGCTTCATCATTATCACTTTAGTTTTAAAATTATTTATTGTTTCAAATACCGTACCACTTTCTCATTTTCCGGATCCTGCTTTAACACTTATCAACTCTATTTCATAAAGGACTGGCGTGTATCCGGGGATTATCTGATAATAATTTCCCTGTCCGTTAGGTAGTGTTAAACCAGCTGTTCCAAATGCCAGGCCGGAGGGTAACAGCAGTCGCGCTTTTCCACCCTCTTTCATGTACTGTACACCCTCGTCAAGTCCCGGAAGCAGTTGTCCGTAAGTAATATCACTAATTGCGACAATGGCTTTATTAGGAACAGATGATGAGATATTCGAATCAAATACATTCCTGTTTAAAAGCATTCCCGTATACCAGAAGGTTATTGTATCATTTGCAACCGGAGTTCTGCCCGATCCTGCCTTCAATTCAATATAATACAGACCACTTGGTTTTGATATATAAACTGTATCCCCAAGCGAACTGATATAGTTTTGAATAAGGGATTTTTCCAGTTTTCTGGCGTT
>PMEC01000068.1:0-14057 GCA_003155705.1 Bacteroidales bacterium | reverse complement strand
TATAGCCCGCGAAGATATAGATTTTCCATCACCTACCATTCCATATGCAAGAAAAGGTGGAAGGATAAATATTGCCGCTCCGCCAGGTTTAAGAAGACGAAGTCCTTCATCAAGTCCTGTTTCAATCTCACTCTTGCCTAAGACAAAATCCTTTGGTCCAAGTTTATCTGAACTATAACATTCTGTACCGTCAAGCAGAGAACAAACATAATCAAATGAAATCTTATCGTTATCGGTAAAGTATTTTCCTGTTCCCTCCTTTTTAATGTAATACCACAGTCCGTTAGAAGACTCCTTCATAGAGAGATTTTTTCTTTCAATATAATTCTGAATTCTTTCCCGGTCTTTTTGAACAAAATACCTGTTAATATCTGCAATCTCATTTTTCCCTGGTTTCTTTATTANNGTATTTTCAAGAGTATCATAATGTTCTCCCCCGGCAGCATTGAGATGACCTCCCCCTTTGAAATGCACTCTTGCAAAGTCATTCACAGAAAAGCTCCCTTTTGATCTGAAGGAAAGCTTAATAAATCCATCTTTCTCTACAAACAATGCTGTGAAATCAATACCACTAATAGATAAAGGCATATTTACAAATCCTTCCGTATCCCCTTTTTTATAATTGTATTCAACCATGTCGGCTTTTGTAAGAAAAATATAGGCTGTTCTGAATTCAGGTAATACAACCATATGTCTGTTAAGGGCAAGACCCTGTAATCTCAGGCGATCGGCTGAAAAATTATTATAGACAAGATTAAATATCCTGTTCTTTTCAATGCCGGAGTCAAGAATATCAGCAACTATCCTGAAAGTGTTACCTGAATATGCTCCGTGCTCAAAATTACCCGTGTCAGTAATTATTCCAACATATACTGCTTCTGCATATGGTCTGCTCATGAATTTTTCTTTGTTAACACTTTGAACAATTTCATGTAAAAGTTCTGATGTTGAGCATTTTTCAGTGTCGGAAATTATTAAATCCACAAAGTCTTCTGAATTAAGATGATGATCAATAATTACTTTTTTCGCGTTTGATTTCAAAACATATTTTTCTGCTTCTCCAAGCCTGTCAGAATGGTTAAAATCAAACATTACAATCAGGTCTGCATTCTCAATCAGTTTTTTACACTTCTCCCTGTCACGGATGAAAATATTGATTTTTTCAGCGCCATCCATCCATTTCAGAAACTCCTGAAGGTAATTGGGTGAAATCATTTCAGCAATAATACTTTTTGATGCAAGATAATGATATAATGCAAGTTGTGAGCCTATTGCATCACCATCAGGGTTTACATGACAAACGAATAAGATATTCCCGGAGTGAAACAAAAGTTTCGATAATTCTTTTGTATATTTGACTGCGTCTAACACATTTTCTGCTTTAAAAAGAGGATAAAGATAAAAAATATTCCTGAAGAGAAAATCCGTAGTAAATAACATAACAAGTTTTGATATGAACAATGATTTTACATTTGCAATAATCAAACCAAATGCAGTCAGGACAGGTAAAACAGGCCCTATACTTGCTATGATAAATGAGGGAGGTTTTGAGATTACAGCAATGAGGATGGTTCGTCTTACAAAATCCCAGGCTGAATCATTTTACAGTATACATCAGGGGAAGTCATTTTTTGAGGGGCTGATTGATTTCATGATATCCGGTCCGGTTGTGGTAATGATATTGAGACATGAGAATGCTGTCGCAGATTTCAGAAAGCTGATTGGCGCCACCGATCCTGGTAAAGCAGAACCGGGTACAATCAGGAAAATATTTGCAGTTTCAGTTCAGATGAATGCCGTACATGGCTCTGACAGTTCTGAAAGCGCACAGATTGAGGCAAATTTCTTTTTCTCCGGTATCGAGAGATTCAATACATAGAGTAAAATAGAACCTTTTATAACACAATAATGAAAATATCGGATTGAGGATTTGGCTTCGCCGAGCTCGCCGCTTATTGTCGGTTTGGTTCGGATTTCGGATTTTTTCACAGCTAATTCTTTTCAAAATAATTTGTAAAAAACTTTTCTGATAGTTGAGTGTTACTAGCTTTGTAGCTATTATTTTATTTTATGACTTCAATTTACAGTACAGATTTTTCTGACAAAAAAAACCTCGAGAAATTTTCTTCAGCATTTACACTTTCAGATATGGAGATCTTTATCTTCCCTGAATTGTTTTATCCTCTGGTTCTGGCAAATATTATGTCGCCAATAATATGGGAATGGAGAGATGATCCCTGGTTTAAGGATGTTGAGAAAAAAAGTTTCGCGTACAAGTCAAATCGGATCAAGCAGTTTATTATTCAGAACTTTGTTTTTAACCTCGACCTTTCAACCTGGGGATTAACGACGAAAGGTAAAGAGATAGAGAGGTTTAAAGACTTTTTCGATATGGATCTTTTAAAGCAGTCTAACGCTCTTTTTGGATACGANNGGAGATAAATACTATTTTGATATTGATATCAGGAAACATTTTGGCCTTGATAAATATAATTCAGAAGTAATTCCCTATTGGAAGACTGAGACCATAGAAGCCATGACAGCTTTCCGGTTCAAAGAAAATTTTTCAACCGGCGCCGGTGAATGTGTTTCATTATCATCGCTTTATGCTGCAGCAATGTTTGTAATTGGAAGAATTCCACTTGAAAAGATATTCCTTATTGCAACTCCGCTCCATTCTCAGAACTTCATTATTGAAAAAGAGGGTTTGATTACAAATAACCGGAGAATTGTCACAAAAAACATGTGGTTTAATGGTACATCGCTCTCTGCCAAGGCAAGAAGAGCAATGGAGAATGAGAAGGTAACTGTAGTCACACACATTTCAGGATATATTCACACTTTGTACAATGAAGCAACAATAGATAAAGAGGCTTACAGATGGTTTTCACAGAAGCTCTATGAGTTTCTCAGAACAGATCTTACAAGTGCTATCTTTATTAACTTTCTCCGTTTTAAATCGCGATACAAATCACTTTTCCAGTATTGCTGTGAATGCACAGGGACTAACAGGTATATCCCGCTTGAAAAGATGTTTGAGTACGAGCATAACAGCAAGTTCAGCGTTTCAATTGATACAAGGGAACAGCTTATCAAAGAAATTGAAGGCGATGAGTTTCATCTGAGTCCTCTTCAGGGAAAAATAATATTGAATGATGTTGAGAATATGCTTGATGAGATCAGTGATAGAAGCCTTGAGGAAATTGAATACGAATTTATGAAAAGGATATCTTTTGAACCAGCTTTCGTCATACATGAAATGTTTAACGAAATAAGAGAGTTTATTTATACTGATCCTAAAATTCCGGATTCTTTTAAAGAATATCATAAGACAAATGTTCCGTTAATAACAATAGAAAACAGCAGAGATGAAATAATTAAATCAATCAATAATCTAGCGGGAGATTCAGAGCTTTGTATGCTTTCACTTTATGCCTATAGACAAATGGACAAGATTGACTGGTTGCCATTTATTAAAGCCGCATTTGAAAGAAATCCGGTTTGTTTCCTTGATTTGAATGGCAAATCAGTTTCTGAAGTCTACAGTATCATTAAAAACCTTGATAATCAGTCAATTTATGACGGGAACAGACTTGCTTTACCGGATGAAGTCTGGAACTATCAACGCGGAGATGGAATTGAAAAGGCAATCCTAATGGCAGATTTTATAATAAAAAAAGAAGGTTCTTTTCCGGTGATTATTAAAATTGACCACAGGGATGTGACAGTAGATCACCACAATAAAAAATATATCTTTAAATCAGGGAAAAGTCTGAAGAAAACAATAGAAGTGAGCGAGAATAATTACAAGATTGAATAACTCTTACCTTAAGACTATATCTTTAATAACCTCTTCTCCTGCCTGATTATTTAGTTTTTCCCTGAGGGCTTCACGTATCATCATAAGCTCATTTCTCACAATCGATGATTTCAGATGAACGAATAAAACCCTATCTCTTATATAAACCTTTGATGTTCTTGAAGATATGGCTTTGCCAACCATTGTCTCCCAGGAATTAATAAGACTGATCTCCTTAAGCTTTGGGCCAAGGTTCATTTCCTTTATATAATCCTCCATCGCTTCAGCAAGGGAGATTGTTTTACTGCGTCTCATTTTTTAGATCCGTTGCTCCCGGTTTCTTCTTCAATACCGTTATCACCAATTTTGAACAGCTTATAGTCAGAATCGACTGTCATAAGAATGTCTTGCAACCTGCTTTTATGAGTATCTGTAATAAATATCTGACCGAACCTGTGATTTCCGACAAGCCTTATAATCTGCTCAACTCGTGTTGCATCGAACTTATCAAAAATATCATCAAGAAGAAGGATCGGAGAAAAACCGGCCTTTCTCTTAATAAAATCAAATTTGGCAAGCTTGAGAGCTACAAGGTAGGATTTCTGCTGGCCCTGTGAACCAAGCGACTTAACAGGAAAATCATCCATCCCCAGAATCAGGTCGTCCTTATGGATCCCCACAGTTGTATATTCAAGAATGCGGTCTTTGTCAACAGAATTCTGCAACATTTCAGCAAAATCTCCTTCCCTGAGATGAGAACGGTAACTGAGAGTAACTATCTCTTTCTCATTTGAAATAAAAGTATAATACTCATTGAATACAGGAATAAGCTCATTTATAAGGACATCTCGTTCTCCGAAAATATAATTGCCATATTTTAATAACTGTGAATCCCAGATGGAAAGCATATCGTCATCAAACTTGCCACTCGACTTAAAATCTTTTAACAGCTTGTTTCGCTGCTGAAGTGCCTTGTTATATTTAAGAACAGAATCCAGATAACCGGCATCATACTGGCTGATAATCTTGTTCATGAATTTCCGTCTTACCTCACTTCCATCAATGATCAGCGCACTATCTTCCGGAGAGATCATCACAACTGGATATCTTCCAATATGATCGCTTAGTTTATGATATTCCTTACCATTACGTTTCAGAATTTTTTGCTTTTGTTTATGGAATGAGCAAAAAATATTGTTCTCTTCCTCATCGCGGATAAAACTGCCCTGAATTATAAAATAGTCCTCATTATGCGTAATATTGACACTGTCTATATTGTTAAAAAAACTTTTTGTAAGCGACAGATAATGAATAGCATCAAGAATATTTGTTTTCCCGACACCGTTATTGCCGACGAAACAGTTTATTTTGGGAGANNAAAAGTATAACATTTAAATGGTCTGAAATTCAAAGTTAGGAAAGATATGGATGATAAACATCGATTTTGGCAACGAAATTAGATTTTCTCTATGTCATATCATCCATATACTTACTGATATTCAATCATATAGCAATTATTTCATAGACTATCTTATATTCATTAAATTAATTGTTTTATAATTACTTGAAAAAAATTACTTTTGCGGAGTTAATTTCTGAAGCTTACATAGTATTATAGGATATGGCAAAAAAGAACCAAGAAGATAATCCGCAAGGATTCAAGAATGTTGAAGAGACACTTACCAGAACAGAACAATATCTTGAGGAAAATTACAAACAAATGTTAATCATTCTTGGAGTTGTTGTAGTACTGGTAGGTATTTTCTGGCTGGGCAGACTTTGGCTGAATAAGAAAAATGATGAAGCTCAATCACAGATGTATCAGGCGCAGAGATGGCTTGAGATGGATTCACTGAAGCTGGCACTTAACGGTGATGGAAACTATCTCGGATTTCTGGATATTGCAAAAAACTATAAAATGACCAGGGCTGGTAACCTCGCAAAGTACAATGCAGGAATCTGTTATCTCCATCTCGGGGATTATCAGAATGCTATTGAGGAACTCAATGCGTATTCTAAAAAAGATAAATTGATTGGATCTGTCGCAATAGGAGCTACAGGAGATGCATATGTTGAGACAGGTGATCTTGACAAAGGTGTTGCCAGATACCTTGAAGCTGCGGATATGGCTAAAAACTCTTTTAATACTCCGCTTTTTCTGATGAAAGCGGGGCAGATCTTCGAATTACAGAAAAAATATACCGATGCATTGAAAATATATGTAAGGATCCAGAGTGAATATCCTGAGAGTACAGAGGGAACATCCATCGACAAGTATATCGCACGGATTAAGCTTCTGATAAAGTAGCGATTCTTAAATTTTTCCAGGTGTGATATTCTGTGCGCATCAGTCCTGATAGATTAAATCAGGCAGATGCGTTTTATTTTTCTAATATTTAAAAGAATGACAACAGTTAATTTATCAGATTATGATCCTGGCAGAGTGCCTTCTGCCAGTGAAATACGGTTTGGAATAGTTGTTTCCGACTGGAATAGTGAAATAACCATGAAATTGCTAATAGGTGTGATAAATACACTTAAAAAACATGATGCAGCAGATAACAATATAATTGTCAAACATGTTCCCGGAAGTTTTGAGTTGCCACTTGGGGCCCAGTTCATTGCAGAATACGACGATGTTGATGCAATTATCTGTCTGGGCTGTGTCATTCAGGGAGAAACACCGCATTTTACATATATATGTCAGGGAGTTACTCAGGGAATTACTCAGTTAAATCTCGACTACAACATACCTTTTGTTTTTGGAGTACTTACCACCGCCAATAAGCAACAGGCACTTGAAAGGGCCGGCGGCAAACATGGCAACAAAGGCGATGAGGCCGCAATAACAGCAATAAAAATGGCAGCTTTACAGCGTCAGATGGAGAAATAGGTTTATCGGAGGACTTTGCGTACAAAGGCTACTGTAAAATATGACATCATAAATACGCCCATAAAACCCTCAAGCCCGGATACTATTCTGCTTATTCCCTGAGGATAAACATCGCCGTAACCTATTGTAAAAAAAGTTACAGCGCTATGATAAAAGGACTGACTTAATGTTGACAGTCTATCCAGATTACCAACGCTTGACGCAGTTTTACCTAATCCCGACAAATCTACGAGGAAATAGGTCGATCCAAAGAATAACCAGAATATAACCACGCTAAATAATACTCTTCCCGGTGATGTGGCATAAAGTCCGATCTTATCAAATACCAGCCATTTGAATCCAAACGCAGGCCATGCCCAGAGTCTGGCCAATTTATTTGCAGCAATCTCCTCCTGCATGTCAGCTCTGGCTTCCAGTCGTTTAAACATCACATAAGCTTCATCTTCGTCTTCATACTTTCCAGTGCCGCTGAAATTCTGTTTCAGAATTCTGAATTGTTCGGCTTTTTGCCGGATAGAAGTCTCAGACTGGTTTAAGATAATATCTTTACAATTATTAAGGTGCCAGTCAATATACAGTTTCCCGATCATCCTCATTCCGGACATATCGAGAACATCCACATTTATCTTAAAATCATAAGGTTCAAAGTCGACAATATCTCTCACAATAGTATCTGAAATATCTAGGAGTTCTGCCCTAGCCAGACGAAGGTCTACATAGTGATCAAGATGACATGACTTCAGACTAAGAAATTTGAAATGAGAATTATTGAAGGTAACATCCCCGTCTCCGAATTCGGTTCTTTCAAAATTTATCTCAGCATTAACCATCTCCATAAGGTTAAAGTTTTTCAGACCGGAACCCATTTCTGCTTTTTTGAATTGTATTTTCCCAGACCGGCATGATGCCCCTTCGAAGTTTACCTCCCCGTTTCCAAACAGAGAACGGTTAAAGTTTATCCTGCCTGAACCAAAATCTACTGTTCTGAAATCAACACGGCTATTTCCAAATTCAGCACGTTCGAAGGTAACTTCACAATCGCCGAAAACAGAATAATGAAAATCTACCTTGCCTCCGGTGATTCTTGTAACTTTAAAGCTGAATTTACCATCTCCAAACTGTGTATTTATGAATAGAAGTTCGCCATTATTGAATTCTGTGTTGGCAAAACTGATCTCACCNNCCATCACGGAAAAGAGTATTCGAGAAAACCGTGTCGCCTTTTCCAAAGTTGGATCCTGTAAAAATAACCTTTCCTTTCGCAAAATGTGTGCCATCAAAGCTAACCTCATCATCAGAAAAAGAGGAATGACTAAAGTCGGTACAACTCTTTGCCTCAAAAAATGCATTTCTTGCAGAAAATTTATTCAAAGGGACAAAATCTTTTTTATCGAGTCCGTTATACCTCCTATAGGTTGATAAAGAAAACTCATTTAAATAATAATTATCGAAATTCAGTTCTTTACCCTCTTTTATTAACCTGAAGACTTCTGCAATCTCAATTGCACCAAAGAGTTCAGTCCCTATCTCCTCTCCTTCATGGCCGATCAAGGTAACGATAGCTGTCCTGGGACACATTCTGCCATCGTCCGCGATAAATTTTACATTTTTAATTTCTACCCGATAATTTGCATAACCCGTAACCATTTTTATCAGCTTTTGGTAATCTGAGCCAAATTATAAAAAAATAATCAAAATACAATTCCGGATACTACCTCTGACAAAGCTTTATGAAAGGACAAAAATCACACTTCTTCAGATTATCTGTCATTGAAAAAGCCTCATCCTGATTAAAAATTATTTCAATTGTTTGCCGCAGCCAATATTCATAAGGTTCCTTTACCTTCTCAAAATCATCAACTAATACAGTCTGTCCATTTAAATCTTTTATTTTCAGAGAATCATCAAAATCCTGGCTAAACATACTTCTAACAGGATAAACGGCAGGACGCAAGGCCATTTTTTGGTTTTCCTTCTGAAATACACTACAGTACATAAGAATCTGAAACCAGGCATCATTGCGATCTTTCTTGCTTTCATCAAACAGTGAATCAACCGTGGGAATAGTCATATCGGTCTTGCCTGTTTTATAATCTGTAATTCTGAAAATACCTTTCGTTTTGTCAAGTCTGTCCAGCACTCCGCCTATCTTTATTGTTACCTTCCTGTTCTGATAATCAATTTCCATTTCAGATGAAACCTTGTGTTCCATCTCAACTATTTCAAGGGGTATCAATTTAGAGTCCTTTTTAATTATCCATTGAACATATGATTTAATTATGTTGCATATTATCAGATCATTGCCTGATAAAATACTTTTCTTCTTACCATAAAATTTCGCGTTAATTGATTCTTCTATAATTCTGTCAATAGAAGTATGATTTTTTACTATTGATTCAAATATCTCTTCATCCAGAATTCTTTTTTTGAAAGGGGAATAAATTTTTTCAAGGGTAAAGTGAAGCAGTTCACCGAACATCGACGGATCTATTTCCCGGGAAATTTTTTCAGGCTCCCTTAACCCGCATATATACCTGTAATAAAATTTCATCCTGCAGGTAAGCCATGTATTAACTGCACTTGGTGATAGGATTTTTTGTTCTCCAAGAATGTACTTATTTTCAAGCTTTTCAATATGAAGATTATTTCTTCTCATCTCAACCTGAACCCTGTTTGATGCTTTTATCTCAAATCTCAGACTTTCAAACTGAGGTGGTTTTTTGCTATATTTCAACTGAAGAAGAAACCGGCTCATTTCACCTGTTTTTAGTCCGTCAGCGCTTGAATTATAAATTAATGTGATATTTTCAGCCCTCTGAAGCAGCCTGTAAAAATAATATGCGTAGATTGAATCCTGATGCCTGATTGTCGGAAGTCCATATGCCTCCCTGATGTTATATGGTATGAATGAATTAGCAGCAGAATTTCGTGGCATCACACCTTCATTAACCGACAGCATAATAAGGTTTCTGAAATCAAGAGCCCTGGTTTCAAGAATCCCCATTATCTGGATTCCGTTAAGGGGTTCACCTGAGAAAGGTATTGACAGTTCTCTTAAAATCCGGTCCACTAACCTGTTATAAGTCGGAGCCGCGACTGTTAAATCTGTATCAGACACGATGTCATCCAACCTGTTAATAGCCAGTATAACCCTGTAAATAAATTCATTATGAATGCTTACCCCCATTGCAACTGAATTATCATCCAAAGATTCTTCGGTCAGAATATATAGTTTCTCCAGAACAGTTTTAAGATATTGAGAAAGACCTATCGCAGACTGAATTTTTTGAAAAATGTGATCAAATGGAGACTTTCCATAAAAAAATGATTCTGATATCCAAAACTCTTTATTGAGATTAAGATCAGCTATCAGTGAGGCCGAGAGATTGTCCGGGTTATCAATGAAGAAGCTGTTTGTAAGAATGTTCATCACATTTCTGTGATCAAAATAATTATCACCTTTCTCATCAGTTTTCAGATTTCTCTGGAGATCCAGAAGATCCCTGATCAGGCTATAGACTGGACTGAATTTCATGGGATATCCCATGGTAATATTAATACTTTCCACATTATCAGGAAGGCTGGTAAGCGAGGGTAATAAGAGGTTTTCGTCGGCCAGTACAATTGCGGTATGATGAGCCTCACTGCTCTTGACCGAAGGAAAATCGCCCACCAGTTTTGCCGCAAGCTTCACCTGCGCGATATCTGAAGAACTATCTATGACTTTTATAACAGCAGGATTTNNTCATCACCTCCTTTTCACAATTATTCAGAGCATTAAATCCGATAAAATGCAAACAATCCCAGTCCAGTTGTATAGGTTTTCCAGCAATGCATTTTTCTGCAAGTTCTCTGTAAATCATTCCTTCATAGGCAATTCTCTTATGGATCAGGGATTGTTTGAATCCTGAATAAAGTGAGAAAAGAATTGACCATATCTCCTTAAAATCCGACTTCTGATCAGTGGAAGCAGCAGGATTAAAATTTACCCAGAATTGTCTTACTATCTCAAGCTGAGAATCAGTCAATCCACCAAATTTTGAATCTATTTCTTTAATCCCTGAAATATTGATAAATAATTTTGAAGCGTCAATCAGATGTTTATCGACATCATCAAAATCATTTACCAACATTTCTCCCCAGAAGAAAAAATCGTCGATGTTTCCGGCATTAGGATTGAGTCCTCTGTAAATCTTAAATAGTTCAAAAACCAGCAGCTCCTTTTCTGCCAGAATGGTTGAAGAAAATGACTGGAATAGTTCATTTATAGTTTTGATATCGGGAGCCCAGATCGGTTTACCGGCTTTCCCGGCAAGATATTTCAGAAAATATAGCCCGGCCCTCCTGTTAGGAAACACAAGACAGTGCTTGTCGAGTCTTTCGCCAAATTCCTCAAACAAGTGGGTTGCTATTCTATCGAGAAAGTAGGTCATTTTTTTGGTTGCTCGTTGCTCGTTACTTGGTCTATGGACAAGGTAAATAATCAGACTATATTACATAATATGTCTTGCGATCCCGACAATTAGGTAGAAGCAATCTCATTCAATCGTTTACATTCTTATCTTTTGTCTTGTAAAGTCTCCCTTGCCACGTATTTAGTTCTTCAAGTTTCCTTTCAATAATTCGTACTATCTCGTCGGTTCTCTTTTTATTCCATTTATGTTCCAGGAGGAAGCCTGGAGGCGCTTCGCCTGTAAATCTTTCGACAACGATTTGTGGATTAAGTTTCTCCAGAAAAAGAATAAAAAAGTCCACATAATCATCAAATGTAAAAAGATTAAAGTCCTGAGGATTTTCAAGGAATTCCTTTTCCATAATCGTTCCTTTAATTATCTGAAGTTGATGGAATTTCACGGTATGTAAAGGCAACTCCGAAATTATTTCAGTTTCAGCCAGCATTTCTTCACGGGATTCTCCCGGCAAACCAAATATAAAATGGGCTCCGGTTTTAATTCCCTTATCCGCTGTCATTTTAATTGCATCTGCTGCCTGACTATAAGAATGTCCGCGGTTGATCCTTTTCAGAGTCTTATCATAGCATGATTCAACACCAAATTCAATGGCAACAAAATGTTTTTCAGACAAATCCCTGAAATAATTCAGTTTTTCATTATCGATGCAATCAGGTCTTGTACCTATAATAAGGCCAGTTATTCCGGGGTATGACAGAGCCTCTTCATAGAGCGATCTGAGACGTTTTAATGATGCATATGTATTGGAATAGGCCTGAAAATAAGCAAGATAAGAGGCAGGTTCCCGATACCTTTTCCTTAGAAAGTCCATCCCCTCCGACAATTGCTTGCTGATGGACTTTGAGGGATTGCAGTATGAAGGGTTGAAAGCATCGTTATTACAATAAGTACATCCCCCTGTTCCGGATGTTCCGTCACGATTAGGACAGGTAAAACCGGCATCAATACTAACCTTCTGAAGCCGGCTGCCATACACTTTCCTGAAATAGTTTGAATAGGCATTAAAACGTCTCGAATGGCCCCAGGAATAAATCGATGATATGTCGGAATTGATATTCATTTAAATTGTAATAACTTTATTTACATCGACATACCAGAGATATGCCTCAACTTTTATATAACCCATTTCATTCATAAGTTTCCTGTAATTTCTAACCTGATTCATGTAGCCAGGCTTTTCCAGACCAAACTTAAAATCGACAATAATTGCTTTGTCGTCTTTTAGTATCACTCTGTCCGGTCTTTTTGTGGTTCCCGAAGATAGAAGAATATCTCTCTCCCTAATTATTACTGAACCGGCTTCAAACCACTCTTTTACGACAGGATTCGAAAAAAGATCAACTATTTTCTTTACTATTTCATTACTCTGGTTATCAGGTATTTTGCCTTCAAGAACCAATTTCATTACTGCATTGTGGACATCATCAGGGGTTGAGATAAATGAAAACACTTCATGCATTATTCTTCCATAATTCAGTTTAACTACCTGTTCTTCAGGCATATTCACAAGGAAGTTCTCTCCATGAAATTTGAGTTTCAACCTGTCCATCGATATATTTACTTCATATCCCGGAATTGAAACTTCTGTAAAAAGGCCTCTTTTGACTTCCTTAATTCTTTCAGGTATTTCGCCATAAGAGAAGAACGATTTGGTTGAATTGAAGAATTGGGGAAGTGAAATACAGGGTTTATCATTTTGAAGATCTGAATCATACTCCATTGCATCTTTCAAGACTGAACCGACAGTCAATGAGTTATTTCCAGCTTTTTCCGGACAAAATCCAATAAGACAATCAACTGCCCTTGTAAAAGCAACATAGACCAGGTTAAGATTATCTACAACTGATGAAAATCTCTCTTCCATATATGCCTCAGCGAAATACGAATAAGTAAGACTCTTTTTGTATTTCACGGGAACCAGTCCAAGTTTGTTGAAAGGAGCGGATTCCGGTTTTATCCAGATTGTGGGATTCTTGTCATGACTAAGCTGCCAGGTAAGGAAAGGGAGGATAACAACTTTGAACTGAAGGCCTTTCGACTTATGGATTGTCATCACCCTGATCGAATTCTGCTTTTCGGAAAGTACAACGGATTTTTTTGAACCGGTTGTGGTCCACCATTCCAGAAACTCTGGAATTTCTGATGAATTTGAGGCAGAAAATTCCAGAACACAATCCTGAAAAGAATTCAGATAAGCTGAATTACCAGGATAAGAGCCAAGTGAAAAGAAACTTATGATCCTTTCGACTGACTCAAACAGTGAAAGATGTTTTATTTCTTCTACTAACCTGTTATAACCTGTGGGAAAGATGCTGTCAATCAAATCTTCAGAGAAACTAATTAACAAAGGTTCAGCCACGGAGGCATTCTTTCCTGTTGCAAGCAGAAAATTCCTGAATATCAAAGCTCTGCTGATATTATCGGAAGGATCATAGAGCCAGGTAAGAAGTGATATTATGAAACAGACAACCGGGTTCCTGTCGATAACAAGTGATTCATTTGAAACTATTTCGTAGTTGTATCTTTCCCCTTTTTCTTCTTCTACAGATGGCCGGTATTCAAGCATATATTTTAAGATATCAGAACCTTCCCTGTTCCATCTGACAAGTATACCTATGTCAGAACCCTTATAACCCTTATCCTGAAGATTTTCAATTATACCAGGTAGTTTACTCAGAACAACATCTTTGAAATTTTCCTCTTCCTTTTCTTCAATGAACTCAAAATTCACGAAGCCTCCCTTCTTTTCACCACCCGTTTTTTGACGGGCGTTGGCATAGAGATCTCTGAATCTGATATTTTCATTTTCATCCTGATTATCAAGTATCTCAGGGACCACAGAAAAAACAGTATTGTTAAAAGCCACAATGTTTTCCCTGCTTCTGTAGTTTGT
>PMEC01000015.1 GCA_003155705.1 Bacteroidales bacterium | reverse complement strand
GCGAAGGATAGGTTAATTCCTCGGTGCTTGCACCGTTTTTTGAGTCCAGAGCTTGCTCTGGGGTACATACCATTTGATTTAATTAATGGTTGGCTTCCCTTTAAAACCTAAGGAAACAAGGGACGGCGCTTTTCATAGCACTGACCGTGTTAAGTGGCGTAATCCTGTTTCTTATTTATTGAAATATATAACCTATCAAATTTACGCCATGTTTAAACAAAATGCAATTTTAAATTAATTCTCACTCTCCAAGATCAACATCTTATGGTAATTAGCAATTGATAAAAGAACTCAATTAAAAGATAGAGTGAAGTGTTCTTTGATTCGTTGTTTAGAATGATTCTAAACAATATAAGTTTTCGATTGTTTAATTGTCATATTATAAAAATCAGGTGAAAACAATTAAAAATCTTTCAAAAGGGGTTTTAATCTTGATACCGATTAAAATATTGGCTCTCTGCATACTCATAAGCTGCAATAAATCATCCAATATGTATTCAAGTAATCCCTCTTCCTCTCCCAGTACAGGGAAAGGAACCAATACGGTCACTATATCTGGTATGGCTTTCAGTCCTGTATCACTTACTGTTGCTGTTGGTACAGCAGTTACCTGGACAAACAACGATTCTGTGGCACACACCGTAACGAGTGACACCAAGGTGTTTGATAGCGGATCAATAACTGCTGCCGTAGGAAATGGTGGTGGTGGAACTTATAGTTATATTTTCACGGCTGCGGGAACGTACAATTATCACTGTACAATTCATCCTATGATGACGGCAAAGATTATTGTTCAATAATTTTTATAGTTCATGAAATGTAAAGTTAATCTGAATTTAATCAAACATTTAACAAGCGAAAAGAAATGAAAAAAGCAATTTTCCTGACACTTCTAGCCGTCACAATCTCAATGTTTTACGGTTGTAAAAAGACGGCAATTACTACTGCCCCTTTATTATCTACTTCACCTGTCAGCAACGTTGCTCTTACCTCAGCGACGGATGGTGGAGATGTTACATCAGATGGAAATAGTCCTGTTATTGCCCGCGGAGTCTGCTGGAGTACCGCCCTGGATCCTATGGTAACAGATTCAAAAACCGAAGATGGAAGTGGCACCGGACAATTTGTGAGTGTCCTTTCAGGACTGACTCCGGGTATCACTTATTTTGTGCGGGCTTATGCGACCAACAGCGATGGTACAGACTATGGAAATGAGATTTCTTTTACTACTATCACAAATTCGTTACAGGTGCCGGATCTGACAACAACCAATGTAACTTCAATTACTGCAACAACGGCTGTATCGGGGGGAAATATTACAAGTGATAACGGATCTGCTGTAACAGCAAGAGGGGTATGCTGGGCTACAACTACCGGTCCTACAATTGCCGGTTCATTTACGACCGATGGAGCCGGCTCAGGCAGCTTCATAAGCAATCTGACCGGATTAGCACAGGGGACTCTCTATTATATTCGTGCTTATGCAACAAACAGCTCTGGTACTGCATACGGCAATGAGATAACGTTTACTACTACTTCGGTACAACAGTCAAATGAAATATATATCCAGGAGGATGCCTTCAGTCCGGTAACACTTACCGTTTCTGTAAATACCACGGTTAAATGGACTAACAAGGATCCGGTTACGCATACCGTAACCAGCGATACTGCCGGATTATTCAACAGCGGATCAATCATCCCGGGCAGCTCATATAGCTTCCAGTTTACTTCGCCAGGCACATATACCTATCATTGTACGATACATACATTTATGACAGGTACAGTTATAGTTCAATAATATAGACTTGAAATTTATAATTTATTCCATCTTTCTATTAAGGACCCATGTCAGATTAAAGTCAACGTGAATGTGTCTTTTTAACCTGCCGATGTCCAGATTCGTAAGAAATTGGTTTTCAGTCAGCCCTTTTAAATTGCTGAATGTAAGCAGGAACTGATGACCGCCTGTATTTATGTCAAGTCCGGGAGCGAGCGGGTTTTCGTGAATAAAAGGTAAAAATGTGTTCGGGTATACTATCTTTTTGTTACATATTGAATATCATGGGTCTATGGATTGCACATAAATCGCAACCCTCACTGTTGATAAGGNNGCGAAGGATAGGTTAATTCCTCGGTGCTTGCACCGTTTTTTGAGTCCAGAGCTTGCTCTGGGGTACATACCATTTGATTAAAAAGTTGAATTTATTCCAGACTTTTATGGACCGGTCGCTATAAAATTGTGTATAAAATATAATGAGTATCTGAAATGAATAATAAAGAAAAATTTAGGGCTAAAGCCCAATGTTTATGGTATTTGACTTACCCCGGCATTAATGCCGGGGTAAGTGATAATGAGACATTTATGGACTTTAGTCCGAAATTTCTTTTTTTGTTAAATTGTAAAATAACCGCAAACAGAAAATAATTTGTGGTTTTATTAGTCTTTCCCGACACTCATAAAATATTATTAATTTAGTCGAGATTAAGGAAACAGAATAGACATTTATTTAAAATGATAACAAGACCATTTTTAATAAGAATTAATAAAATATGGAAGTCAATAGCCTTTACAATTTTTATCATTTCTCTTCCAATTAATAATTATGGCCAGGACAGTCTGAATACTTATAAGCACATTCCCGTCACCAAAGTATTTTATAAATTAGGTCACAATGCTGTTGGAAGTTTTAAATATAATTATGGTCTCAATTACATAATTGCGGGTGCCATTACCTATGGAATGGTTGAAAGTAATATAGATTGGGAGTGGTACCGTTTTACTTACAAAAACCATTGGATTTACAACACCGGGTACATTTCAGTTTATACAGGGAGCATAGTACCGACGGCCCTTTCGCTTGGATTATATATTTATGGACGAGCTGAGAAAAACTCAGATATTCAAATCACTGGTCTGGCCCTGGGGCAAGCAGCCTTACTGGGTCTTGCAATATCATCCGGGCTTAAAGTGGTAACAGGACGGGTGCCTCCCACTAAATTAAAATTTACCGATGATCTTCGTGGCGATTTCCGATTTGGTTTTATGAGAGGTGGTGCGAATAATGGCTGGCCAAGTAGTCATACCTGCGTTGCTTTTGCCATGGCAACTGCATTAAATAAACTTTACCCAGACAATACTGCACTTAAAATTTGCTCATTAACTTATGCTTCTTTGATTGGGATAGGTGTGTCAACAAATATTCATTGGGCTTCCGATGTAGTGGCTGGTGCTTTGATTGGATGGGCCATTGGAAGAACAACCGGTATCAGTTTTAGAAATTTGATGAATGAGAACCCAAAATCACTGGCTTATAACTTCTATGTAACTCCAACAGGAATAGGTTTAAATTACAGGTTTTAAACAACTATAATACCACTTCATTTTATAAAACCTGTTTGTCAACAACACACAATATATCAAATACCTCATTTAAAGCCATTTCCAGCTCTTCTCAACCACTATTTTTTAAAATAAAAATCCTCTGTTAGAAATGACCAATCCAGTGGCTCTTGTTGACCCTTGCTTCTAGCCATAACCATTTTCCGTGTATTGTAAAAAACTTTCTCAATTGGCTGTGGAATTTCCATTTGTTTTACTAATTCTTCAGTAAATATTCCATTGGCCCCGTCACTATCAACTGTTGTGGTTCCCTCTGATGCCGAAAATGAAATTAAGGCTTTATTAAAAAGACCCAGCGCCTTAAATCCCGTTTCATCTCCTTTTATCCAGCTTCTATAGGGATTATTCCGGCATGCATCGAGGATGACAATATTGGTATTGTTTGAATTTCTTTTTAATTGATCGGTTATCATAGTCACCGGAATAGCGTCAAATGAAACATCCTCTTTATGTTCCAGCTTCGCATTGACCGGAATAAAATAATTAGTTCCATCGACCTGTACTCCATACCCGGAATAATAGAACAGAGCAACGTTGTAATCTGGTAACTTTTTACTGAACTCTCTTATGGACTTTATCATTGAATCTCGTCCGGCATTCAGTTGTTTAATTACCTTAAATCCCAGATTCTTCAGATGTGCCTCCATAAGGTCTGCATCATTTACCGGGTTCTTTAATCTGGTACCATTTACATAATCTGAATTACCAAACACCAGAGCAATTCTTTTTTGCAGTTGTGCCGGATTAGGTGTTTGAGAAAAGCCGCCAATCGGTAAGATCACCGATGCGATCAG
>PMEC01000157.1 GCA_003155705.1 Bacteroidales bacterium | reverse complement strand
AGGCGGCCCTCACCGTGGAGGGCCATAACCTCATTACTGTTAGCGTTCATATCAGATGATAAATTTCACCTTTGTTTTAATTGTTTTTAATTAATTATTACAGTTAAAATTTTGACGAAAATATTAAATCTATAAATACATTGTATCAGATAGGTACCGGAAATATTAACATATGCATCATTTTATTAACAATTGATAATTAAGGATTAGAGCTTTTGCTATGTATATTGCAGATATTCAACCATATCTAAACTTTATTGATATTCATTCTGAATTACTGGATTCTTTCAAAATATTTCTAAAACATTTTCATTTAAAATGTTATTGTCTACTATAAATATATTGTCAGGGAATATTTCAATGTTTTCATTCATCACTTTGACAAATAACGCGTTTCACTTAATTTATCCTATAGAACAATTCTACAGTGTTTTTGTTCTTAACGATGAATTTTCCGGGTATTCTGTTGTGCTTCACAATTTCTTACTTTACTAAAAAACATTAAATGATTTTTTTTGAATTAAAATTATTCCATATATTTGGAGGCAAATAAATTACAGCCCGATGAAACGTATTTTTCAAATCCGGTTAATAAATCCTGTGCAGTCGTAATGCTGCGCTAAGGGCTGTTTGTCTTGTATTTCCATAAATTTTTATTTTACATCAAACAAAACTTGCAGGATGCAAAATCATGAAGATTATCATCTTTATGATTTTATGAAATATAATTAATATGTAATAGCTAAGACAAAAGACAATCCTCCTTCGCCTTGGCTTCGGCGGACGAAGAAAGACAAAAGTAAAAAGTTGAGAAACAATGTGATAAAATCTCACTTTGGTGCGGATAAAAGTAAAGAAATCAATGAAACGGATTTTTCTATATAATAATGACTTTTAGAAATCAAAATATCTCTTTTTTAAAAGGAAGTGAATTCCTTAAAAAACTGAAAGGGCTTTTCGCAGATGTGATTGAATCAGTTTCTGGAACTGAGCAGGACTTCACTGAAGGAAAACTCAGCCGGGCAATTATTCTTTTATCAATTCCTGCTGTTCTTGAAATGATAATGGAATCAGTTTTTGTCGTCGTTGATATCTATTTTGTATCTAAACTTGGGGCAAATGCTGTAGCAACTGTCGGTATAACAGAATCTATGATAACCATTGTTTACGCAATATCAATTGGCCTTGCGACAGCTACAACATCAATGGTTTCCAGAAGGATGGGAGAGAGGAATCCTGATGCAGCTTCAAAGGTTGCATTCCAGGCTATCCTAACTGGAATAGCCGTATCATTAATAATAGGTATTACCGGTGCTTTGAATGCACAGAGATTGCTTGGACTGATGGGTGCATCTGACACTATTGTTACAAAAATGGCCGGTTATACTACAATAATGCTGGCCGGTAATATTGTTATAATGCTTTTGTTTATAATAAATGCCATATTCAGGAGTGCCGGTGATGCGGCAATAGCTATGAGAGTTCTTTGGGTCGGGAACATAATTAACATCATTCTCGATCCTTGCCTGATTTTTGGACTTGGTCCATTTCCCCATCTCGGTGTTGCTGGTGCGGCAGTTGCTACAAATATGGGACGTGGGATAGCTGTTATGTACCAATTATATCTTCTGTTTTTTGGAAAAAAACGCATTCAGTTATCATTCAATAATTTAGGAATTGATTTTAAACTTATTGGCAAGTTATTGAAGCTCTCTTTCGGAAGTATAGGGCAAAACCTAATCGGAACGACAAGCTGGATTGCTTTAGTAAGAATAATTTCTGTATTTGGCAGTGAAGTAGTTGCTGGTTATACTATTGCAATCAGGATAGTCAGTTTTATTTTGCTGCCATCCTGGGGTATAAGTAATGCCGCAGCGACTCTTGTTGGTCAGAATCTGGGAGCAAAGAGACCTGACCGGGCTGAGAAGTCAGTCATAATCACCGGTTTGGCAAATATGATTCTTCTGGGAACTATTGGTACAGTTCTCGTAATAATACCTTCACCATTTATAAAAATATTTATTCACGATCCAGGAGTAATAAAAGCCGGGGTCGAATGCCTGAGAATTGTCAGTATGGGTTTTATAGCCTATGGTTTTGGAATGGTACTCGTAAACTCTTTCAATGGAGCAGGAGATACTTCTACTCCTTTGAAAATAAATATATTTGCTTTCTGGTGCATTGAAATACCGCTGGCATGGTTACTCGCAATGAAATCAGGAATGAATGAAGAAGGTGTATTCGTTGCAATAGTTATTGCTGAATCAATCATGACCTTTACAGCATGGATTGTTTTCAGAAGAGGCAAATGGAAACTTAAAGTGGTGTAATAAAGGGTATAATGCAAAAAGGGGTAAAGTTATAAAGGTGCATAGGTAGAGAATCAATATTTAGATATCATCAGAAGATCTGTTGGAATCTTTTCGTAATTTCTTAATTAACCCTCGATTCTTTTTTTCTTCAAGCCTTTGATGGTTTGATTTTGCTGTTGGTTTAGTTGCTCTGCGCATTACTGGTTTTGTAAGTGCCTTGGAAACAAGATAATAAAACCTTTCAGTCACAGCTTTTTTATTCATAAGTTGTGTCCGCTCCGATTGAGAAACAACCAACAATTCTCCTTCTTTGTTGATCCTGTTTTTCAGTTTTACAAAAATTAACTGCTTTTCTGATTCAGATAAAAGTGAAGTAAAGATTAAACTAAATCGCAATTCAACTTTTGTACTGACCTTGTTAACGTTTTGCCCTCCCGGTCCACCGCTTCTTGATGTTGAATAGACAAACTCATTCTCAAAATTACGATATCTCAGCTCTTCCGTGGTCATAGGTGCAATTCAATTTAACTAAAGGAAGAATACTGCAACTCCTCCGACACTGATAATGGCTCCTATTATTTCAGCAATAGTTACTTTCTGTTTGTAAAGGATAACTGCAGGAGCGATAATAATCACGGGAACAAGCGCCATTATTGTTGCAGCAATTCCCGCTTCAGTGTACTTAACGGCAATCAACGAAAATGATACACCGAGAAATGGACCAAAAAATGCCCCTAGAGTTATTGCAGACATACCTGGTCTGTCTTTTGTTGCAATCGAGATCTGCTTCCATCTTGATAGAATGGTTGTCAGTAATGCAAATCCCGCTATTCCGGCAATTATTCTTATTTGAGTGGCTGCAAACGGATCATAATCACGAAGACCTAGCTTGCTCAGAACCATTCCAAGTGCCTGACCTACAGCTCCACCAAAAGCGAATAAGATACCTTTTGGCGCCAGTTTGATTGATAATTTCTCACCTTTCCCATTTCGGCTGAAAATTGCCATTGCAATTCCGGTGAAGGTCAGAGTCATTCCAAATAGTTGAACTAATTTCAGTTTTTCTCCAAGAATGATCCAGCCGAAAAAAGTGGTCATTGGAGGGACGAGGGTCATAATTAACATTGAAAACCTTGAACCGATAATTGTAAAGGATTTGAAGAGAAATAAATCACCGAAGACAAAACCGACGAGACCCGAAAGTGCCAGCCATATCCAATTATCTGCACTTGCATCTGTAGGCAGAATCATTCCTCTTCTCAGCAGATTGAAAACACTCAGAAAAACAAAACCAATAACCAATCTTATGATATTCACTGAAAGCGACCCTACTTTTTTGCTGGCCGATTCAAACGAAATTGATGTGATTGTCCAGAAAAAAGCCGTAGCCAAAGCAGCGAATTCGCCAAGATGTGTGTTGAAAAAACTCATGCCACTACTATTCTGTGGTCTCAAAAATATATTCTCCTGATCCTGCTTCAAAAGTTATTTTATTATCGGCAGTTTTAAGATTGGTGAAATCACTATTTCCGGAAATTGCTTTTTTGCTTTCAGCAACTTTTGAAGCATCATTTACAGGCAGAACAATTGTTGCAGAAGTGTTAGCCGGAATTTTTATCCTGAAAGTTACTTTTCCGTCTTTCCGTTCCCACCCTGATGTTATCAATCCATAAGAGCTTTCAAATGAAGCCTTTGCATAATTCAATCGTTTGGAAGGATGGGGCTGAACTATAATATGCTTAAAGCCAGCACCCATTGTTTCAATGCCGGCCGATACCCTGTACATCCAATCACCAATTGCACCGTAAGCATAATGATTGAATGAATTCATGCCTGGATCCTGGAATGTACTGTCGGTCTTCTGACCATCCCAGCGCTCCCATATTGTTGTCGCTCCCATTTTGACGGGGTAAAGCCATGAAGGATAAGTTTCCTGAAGCAAAAGATCATAGGCAACATCTGTGTAACCGTTATCAGAAAGGACATGACAAAGGTACGGTGTTCCAAGAAATCCGGTGGAAAGATGATTTCTCCTGGTCTTTATGTCATCGACAAGAAACCTGACTGATTTTTCACGAAGATTATCCGGCAACAGATTGAACTTCAATGCAAGTACATAGGATGTCTGCGAATTGGTTCCTACTCTTCCTGCGTTTGTAACATATTCATTTATAAAGACATCTTTGATCTTTTTGAAAAGCTCAGAATAGGTTTTTTCATCTTCAGTTTTGCCAAGTTCTTTTGCTGTCGCTGCAAGAATACTTGCCGAATAAGCATAAAATGCTGTAGCAATAAAATCATGTTCAGTATAGCCATCAGGCTCGGTGTGGTTATTAACCGGAGGATGATAAAACAACCAGTCACCATATTTNNATTCGTTTGTCACCGTAAACCAGGTACATGGTCCAGGGTGCAATTACCGATACATCACCCCAGCCTGCTGAAGGTTCTGCTGTTAAAGCGTCCTGTTTGTTCAATATATCAGGAATGACGTCAGGAACTTCTCCACCGGGCTTCTGGTCTGTCGCAACATCCTTCAACCATTTTGTAAAGAATGATGATACATCCAGATTAAAAGCTGCAGTCCGGCAGAAAGCCTGCGCATCTCCTGTCCATCCAAGACGTTCATCCCTTTGAGGGCAGTCTGTGGGGACATCAACAAAGTTTCCTTTCTGTCCCCATTGAATATTATGTTGTAACTGATTGATCATGGTGTTAGAACATTCAAAACTTCCGGTTGGTTTCATGTCAGAATGAACAACGACTCCAGTAATATTGTCAAGAGTCAGTTCTCCGGGGAAACCTGTGATTTCAACATACCTGAATCCCATGAAAGTAAAACGTGGTTCATATATTTCATCTCCTGTTCCTGCCAGTGTATAAGTAAGCTGGCATTTCGCAACTCGGAGGTTTTCAGTATAAAACTCCCCAAATTTGTCCAAAACTTCAGCATGACGGAGTTTAACAACAGTCCCTTTCTCACCCTTAACTTTCAGCCGCACCCATCCGACCATATTCTGGCCCATGTCGACAACAAGACTTCCTTTAGGCGTTTTGATTATTTTAACCGGTTTTATTTCCTGGATTTTTCTGACAGGCGAACCTTCTGAGGCTATCAGATTGTCATTCCGGAAAAAACCAATACTAACTTTAAGCCAGTTTTTGTCTCCAAATCCTGCCAGGTCCCAACCTGTTACTTTTTTACGGGCATCATATGTCTCGCCATTATATATATCATTCATCCTGATTGCTCCATCATTGAATCCTTTCCATGTCTCATCGGTAACAACAAGTGATTCAGTGCCATCAGCATAGGTAATTCTTAGTTGCAAAAGCAGTCCTAATCGCTTTCCGTAAATAGCCCAGTTATTACCCCATGCCAGTGTGCCTCTGTACCATCCATCACCGAGTACGGCTCCAATCGCATTATTCCCATTAATTATCTGACTTGTAACATCGTATACCTGGTACTGAAGCCTCTTGGCATAATCTGTCCAGCCTGGTGTCAGCACCTGATCACCGACTTTCTTGCCATTCAGATGAAGTTCATAGTAACCATGAGATGTAACATAAACTCTAGCTTTCAAAACAGGTTTATTAATTGAAAACTCTTTCCGGAAATGTGGAGAGGGAGAATATCTTAATGTATCACTTCCCAATTCAACCCATTCAGCTTTCCATTCTGTTGCCGAAAGCAATCCCATTTCCCAGAATGCCGGTTCACTCCATTTAGATTCATTTTTTTTATTATCTGTGATCTTCACCTGCCAGTAATATCTTTGACCGGACTTTAATTCCGGACCATTATAAGGAACAAGAATTGACTGATCAGACTGTACTTTACCAGATTGCCAGATAATCTTTGCGGAGGAAAACTTTTCGTCTGTTGCAACTCTTATGGAATAGGCAGTTTGCATAATATTTCGCACCGGCCCCTCGATCTTCCACGAAAATCTGGGCTGCAAAACTTCAATACCTACAGGATCTTTCTTATGGTCGATAGTCAAATCTTTCACGGATAATACCTGCGTATGACTAATTGTACAAACGATAAACATGATAAAAGAAAAAATTAGTGATCTCATAATTAGTTAGTTAAGGTTAAATAAAGATAGACTGAAAAAGGGTTCTTAAAGTTGTAATACAAAGTTGATAAAATTGTCTGTTTTTCGGTAACGTAAACAATAAAATAATTATTTTTAATTTTTCAATTAGTTTTTAAATAGTCAGACAAATAATTTTAAAATTTTCGCATGAATCCAATAGCAGGTATATTTTTAATTGCGCTGGGAAGTATAGGCGCTGCAAGTTTTTATGTTCCTTTTAAAAAGGTCAAAACATGGGCATGGGAATCTTATTGGATAGTACAAGGATTTGCTGCCTGGATAATAGCCCCATGGTTGCTTGCATATTTTGCGATTCCTCATGGTAATCTTCTTAATCTACTCTCGGAAGCTCCACTCAAAGTAAAACTTCTGGCTATGTTCTTTGGAGCGCTGTGGGGTGTGGGTGGATTAACGTTTGGTTTAAGCATCCGTTATCTTGGAGTAGCATTAGGTCAAAGCATAGCGTTAGGATTCTGTGCTGCATTCGGTACATTAATACCGCCTATTGTCAAGGGAGGCGAGCTGTTTACGACATTCGCCGGATTGCTGACAATAGTCGGGGTTATTATTTGCATAGTCGGCATTTCCATAATCGGATATGCAGGGGCACTTAAAAATAAGGGATTAAGTGAAGAAGAACGCAGGCAGGCAATAAAAGAATTTGCCTTAAAGAAAGGGTTGATAATTGCTGTCTTTGCCGGTATAATGAGCGCTTGTTTTAGTTTTGGACTCGAAGCTGGTAAACCTATTGGCGACCTTGCCTTAGGTGCAAAATATAATACCAATCCTTTATTTCATGACAATCCGATTCTCATATTTATCCTTTTCGGAGGCTTTGTCACGAATTTAGCTTATTGTCTGTTTTTGAATATTAAAAATGGAACCATCAGCGATTATGTTACCGGAGGAGGAGGAATCATCTTAAATAATATTTTGTTTACTTTCCTGGCAGGTTTCCTATGGTTTATGCAGTTTCAATTCTTTGGAATGGGAAAAAGTAAGCTGCCTCAATCAATGATTCCATTCGCGTGGAGCATCCTTATGGCCCTAAACATCGCATTCAGTAATATTTGGGGAATTCTGTTAAATGAATGGAAAGGGGTAAATCGCCGAACTTTATTTGTGCTTTGGATTGGTATAGCAATATTAATCCTATCAACGTTCATTGTTTCAATTAAGGATAAAATGTAATGAAAAAAAGATTTGGTTTTAAAATGAAAATGCTTCCCGGTTTTAAGGAAGAGTACAGAAAAAGGCATGGCGAAATCTGGCCTGAACTTGTCAGATTATTGAAGAATGAAGGAATAAGCAACTATTCTATCTTTCTTGACGAAGAAACAAATACACTGTTTGCNNATGGAGACCAATCCTGATAATTCTCCTGTCACAATACCGCTTGAGCAGGTGTTTTATATGGAATGATATTGATTGCGCCCGCCCGAACGACTGTTCAGTCGGGCGGGGATTGCGGATTTATGAGGTGAAAAAGAATTGAATAATTTAATAAAATTATAAAATGAAAAAAGCATTTATTGAAAAGTCATATCAGCTTGCTAAAGAGCAATATGCAGCATTTGATGTTGATACAGATAACGTCTTAAAGCAATTGGATAAGGTAATTATAAGTCTGCACTGCTGGCAAACAGACGATGTAGGTGGTTTTGAAAAAGCAGGGGCTGTCCTCGGTGGTGGTGGTATTCAGGCAACAGGAAATTTTCCTGGCAAAGCAAAAACAATTGAACAGATGAGGGCAGATCTCGATAAAGCAATGTCTCTGCTTCCCGGGAAACTAAGGTTAAACCTTCACGCTATTTATGGTGAGTTTGGAGGAAAACTGGTTGATAGAGATAAGATAGAACCAAAACATTTCCAGGGATGGATTGACTGGGCTAAGGAGAGAAGTATGGGTCTTGATTTTAACTGCACCTGTTTCTCCCATCCATATGCTGATGATGGTTTTACACTTTCAAGCAAAAACACTAAAATCAGAAAATTCTGGGTTGAACATACAAAAAGATGCCGCGAGATAGGGGCTGAGATGGGTAAACAGTTAGGTACACCAACTGTACACAACATATGGGTCCCTGACGGATCAAAGGACACTCCTGTGGACAGGTATACTTTAAGAAAACTTCTGAAGAAATCACTTGATGAAATCTTTGCTGTTGAATATTCTAAGAAATACCTGAAAGATTCAATTGAAAGCAAATTATTTGGAATCGGTTCCGAATCGATGGTAGTCGGTTCTTACGATTTCTACCTGGGATATGCAATCCAGAACAATAAGCTAATAACTCTCGATAACGGACATTACCACCCGACAGAACAGGTTGGAGATAAAATATCTTCAATTCTTTTGTATGTTGATGAAATACTGTTGCATCTTACAAGAGGTGTCCGCTGGGACAGCGACCATGTTCTTACACTAAATGATGAACTTATGCTGATTGCCCAGGAAATTATCCGTGCAAATGCACTAAAACGTGTTAATGTCGGGCTCGATTTCTTTGATGCCAGCCTCAACAGGATTGGTGCATATGTAATTGGGACCCGATCAGCCCAGATGGCGTTCATGTATGCAATGCTGGAACCATTTAATACACTTGTTAAATTCGAAAACGAAGGCAATAACTTCGAAAGACTTGCATTTCTGGAGCTTCTTAAATCGATGCCGTTTGGAGCAGTTTATGACTATTATTGTATGATAAATGATGTTCCAACCGGACAGGATTATGTTAATGAAATAATGAAATATGAAAAGAACGTTCTTTCGAAGAGATGAACTTTTCATTTGGGCAAACTTGAGACAATGAAAGATAAAGTTATAGCTGTCTTCGATATCGGGAAAACCAATAAAAAGATACTGCTTTTTAATTATAATCTTAAACTGGTTTCGGAAATCGAGGAGAAATTTGCACAGATCAGGGATGATGACGGATTTGAATGTGATGATATAGACCTGATCGAAAAATGGATCAGAAAGTCAATCCTGAAACTGATCAGATCTGAAGAATATGACCTGACTGCTGTAAATTTTGCCACATATGGAGCGACGCTGGTTTATCTTGATTCAAATGGAAAAATACTGACGCCGGTTTACAATTATCTTAAACCTATTGATGAAAATATTCCTCTTGAGCTCTATAAAAGATATGGAGGGAGAGATGAGTTTTGCCGCAGAACAGCATCACCTGCATTAGGTATGCTCAATTCGGGATTGCAGGTCCTTTGGCTTAAAAGCACTAAGACTGAAGTCTTTTCAAAGACAAGACATATACTTCATTTCCCTCAATATCTGTCTTACCTGCTGACAGATAAAATTTATTCGGAGCATACTTCAATTGGCTGCCATACTGCTCTTTGGGATTTTGATAATATGAAATATCATCAGTGGGTTACTGATGAATCTCTGCCGGTACCGGAGCCTGTTGCTGTTAGCACCCTGAACGAAGTGGAAATAGAAGGGAAGAAGATAAAAATCGGAATCGGAATACATGACAGCTCTGCTTCACTTGCTCCATATTTTGCTTCTGACAGAGACTCTTTCCTTCTTGTCTCAACCGGTACATGGTGTATTAATATGAATCCATTCAATACCGAAAAACTTACCGCTGAGCAGCTTATGCAGGATTGTCTTTGTTATTTGAGCATTAACATGAGACCTGTTAAATCTTCGAGGCTCTTCCTGGGGCATTTTCATGAAACAGCACTCCGTGAGATAAGCAAATACTTTAAAATTCAGGAAGATAGTTTTAAACTTATTAAGCCTGAGCTGAAATTATTTAATAAGTTGAATTCGAAATTCCGGGATAGGAAAGTTTTCTTCAAAGAAGGAGAAAAATCCAGAGAATTGAATGAAGAACCTGACCTATTCGAATTTGATAATTTCGTTGAAGCATATCACCAGCTGATGATAGAATTGTGCGACCTGACAGTAGAGGCCATTGGTATGGTAATTCCCGTAAAAGACGATACAAAAAGTCTTTATATAACCGGAGGTTTTTCAAAAAATGATCTCTTTCGTAAATTTATAGCAAGCTCTTTTCCTCATCTTAAAGTTTACACTTCGGAAGTAAGCAATGCAACTGCTCTGGGTGCAGCCCTGGTGATTCTTCAATCTCTGGAACCCGGAATAATGCCAGTTCTGGATCTTGGCCTAAATGAATGTTTAATTTCAAAATAGGATTATATCAATACATCACAACGCGTATCCTGACCTACTGCTACTGAAAAAGAATAAAAGGAGCTGGAAGATATCTCAAATCTGTAATCCGAGGATCAATAAAGCCTTTCTCCCAGCGCAGCTTTTAGCATATAGATACTTGCAGTATAGTCAATTCTGGCTTTAAGAAGCAATAATTGACTTTCTGAAACAGAAGTGTTTGCATCAAGCAGGTCGAGGTTTGTAATTGCTCCGGATTTAAAGCTGGTTTCAGCCAGAGAATAGGCCTTTGAGGCCTGTTTGAGTTGAAGTTCAAACTGCCCAATTTTTTTATTAGCTGCGTTCATATATGCCTCTGCTGTATAAAGTTCGCTCGAGATGCCTCGTTTTGTCAGTTCAGATTCGTACGATATTGAAGTTATAGCAGATTGAGCCTGAGAAAGATTGTATTTATTTTTCATTCCATCGAAAATTGGGATATTTAGTCCAAGACCAAGGACATAATTCAGTATTGGCTTATTGAGATCAGGCAAATATCCGTTTTTTTCTCCACCAGCTGCCAGAAAGCTTAGCATAGGCTTATTCTGCAACTTCACCATACCATATCTTAACTCTGCAAGAGAAGCCCTTTTCTCATTAATTAGCACCTCATCCCTGTTATGATATGCAAACGATACTATTGAATCTGCAGGGATAAAAGGAAGGTCGGTTGAAAGTTCGGTTTTCACAACAGGATGAGCAGTCTGATCAGTGCCAATCAGTGAGTTCAATGAGGCTTGTTGGGCCTCGAGGGCAGCATCTAAATCGACCAGCTGACTTTGGATAGTCGATATTTTGACTTTAGTGGAAAGAACCTCATATTCAGTTGCTGAGCCTGTTGCCAACATTTTTTCAACATAATTAAGATGTTGATTTAATATAACAAGCTGTTCATCTTTTATTTTTATTGCCGCCTGTAGAAAAGCAAGTGTATAATAATTATTTACAGCCAGAATTGATAATTTTTGTTTCACCTGTTCAAGTGTCTGTTCGCTTAGAGCCCTGTTCCCATTCTCAAATTCAATATTCTGTCGTGTGCGACCAAAATCGTACACAAGCTGTTTGTAATTTATAGTGGCTGAATAATTGTTTTCCGGATAAAGCTGAAAAGTCCCCATTGATGGAATTGTGATCTTTATTACAGGTTGCAGATTTGAATAATTTGCTGACAGATCCACTTGAGGGTAATAGCCTGTTTTTGCCAGCCCGATTCTTGCATTGGCATTGTTTATAGCCTCCTCTGCAGTTTTAACAGATGGGTGATTGGCAATTATCAAACTTATTATCGTTTTAAGTGATAAAGAATCAGTGACCGTTTGCATGTTATTAACAAAAGCAGTCTGTCCATTTATTATGTTATTTATAAAAATGAACAAAAATATTAATGGAAAGATGGATCTGTGAATTTTACGATTATTCATTTGGTGGAAGGTTTTGAATTTTTGTTTTTTTAGTATGAAGAAATATTATTGGGATTCCTCCGATAAGAGTTATAATTCCAGCGATAAGAAAATCATCATTGATACCCTGAATATAAGCTTGTTTGTTAAGATTTGAAAGGAGAAGTGTTTGGCTCAGTTTTGTTGCATTTGTCGATGAACTGCCGGCATCATATTGAAGATGGTATTTCATTTTATTAATAGTCTGCTGATAAACTTCAGAATTAGGTTTTACTGCACCACCAAATATCTGTGCGTGATAACTGACTCTTGAAGATAAAAGTGTAGCTAAGAGAGCAACACCCAGACTTCCCCCAAGCTGCCTGATAGAATTTGTAATGGCTGATGCCTGCGCCATTTTTTCACGTGGTATTTCCGATAATGAAACCGTGGAAAGTGCAGTAAACATTAATCCCATGGCAAATCCGCGAAGATAAAGAGACAACATTATATATCTCAGTTCTGTCAGCCATGAAAGGTTGGAATTAAGATAGAAACTGAAGGAAAACAGAATGACTCCGATAAAAAGTGGCAGTTTTGGGTTTATTTTGTCCGAAATCCTTCCGGAAATCGGGGCCGTTATTCCCTGTATTATCCCAACAGGCAGGAATACAGAGCCGGCCTGAAGAGCAGTATAACCCAATGAATTCTGAAGATATATCGGTAACAAAAATGTACTTCCGAACATCCCGAGACTGAAAATAACGAGGATTATGTTAGCAATCCCGAAGTTATGATTCAGAAGAAGCCTCAGGTCCAGGAGCGGTTCATCGACGGTCAATTCTGCGGTTATAAAAACCGCCAGAGCAATCAAGGCAACTGCGGCAAATCCAAGTATGAAAGGAGCATGCCATCCTTCTGAGTTAGTAGCTGCATTTCCCTGAGATAATGTATAAAGTGTCAGCGGTAGAAATATTGTGACTGATATGAAACCAACAACGTCAAATTTTCTTGCTTTCCGGTTAATATACTCACTCTGAATAATAATAGTGAGTATCATAGCTAATATGCCTATGGGTATGTTTACATCGAATATCAGAGGCCAGCTAAACCGGTCGATCAGAAAACCTCCGATAAGCGGCCCGAATGAAACAGATGCAGCAGCAGAAATACCCCAGAAGCCAAGAGCAATACCACGTTGATTTGGCGGAAATTCTCGCGTAATTATGGCCATACCAAGTGGCTGGATAGTACCGGCTCCTAATCCCTGGATCACTCTTGATACGATCAGCATGTTTTCATCCGATGACCTTCCACATAACATTGACCCTAATGTAAAAAGAAACAATCCTATGAAATATAACCTTTTATAACCAAATTTGTCAGCCAGCCATCCGGAAGTAGGAAGGGCCACCGCCATTGCCAGCATGTAAGCAGTTATTACCCACTCAATTTTATCCAGACCCACTCCAAATGATGCCATTATTTTGGGCAAACCGACATTCACAATGGTGGCATCAAGAACAGCCATGAATGTCCCCAACATAACATTGGCAAGCAAAAACCATTTGTAAGAGAGGTGTTTTGGATGAAAAGCTGAATTGCTGTTCCTAACCAGACTTCTGATTCGGTGAGATGGTGTTATCCTTCTATCCATCGCTATTTCTTAATAATCTTGACAATAGCCGACATTCCTGATAAAATATTTAATGAAGAGATTTCTTTCTTACTATCGGAACTATCAATGGAAATCCTGATCGGAATACGCTGCGTAACTTTCGTAAAGTTTCCTGAAGCATTATTTGCCGGAATTAATGAAAAAACAGATGCAGTGCTTGAACCAACCAGAAATACTTTACCTGTAAATCTGATTCCCGGAAATGCATCTATAGTGAATCTGACACTTTGTCCTGGATGAATTTCTGAAATTTTTGTCTCCTCAAGAAATGCGACAACCCATAGATTCTTGCTTATAGTCAAAGTGAAAACTGATTGGCTTGGCTGGACAATATCACCCGGAAGCAGCCATCTTTTAGCGACAATCCCATCTGCAGGTGCATATAACTTGGTATTCTTAAGCTGAGTGTCTAGCACTTTTATTTGCGAAGTCGCAGTTTCCACAGCTGCTGATGCACTTGATATCATCGATTTCGAAACATTTAATTGTGCTTTGGCTGCATCAAGCTGAGCAACCGCTGTTTCATATGCTTTCTTTATATGATCGAATTGCTCGGCTGTAATTACACCTCCCTCTGATTGGTTTTTAGCTCTCGTTAAATCTTCAGTGGCCCGCTCAAGGTTTATCTCAAGAACCTTAATGCTCTCCTGATCAGAACTAAATTTTACCTCGGATTGAGACAAGTTAGCAAGAGCCTGAGCCCTGACTGCTATGGCCTGATTTCGTTGTGCAATAAAATCCGAGCTATCAAGGTCTGCAAGGAGAGTTCCTTGCTTTATGATATCTCCTTCATTAGCATTGATAGAAGATATTCTTCCGATTATTTTCGAGCTGACACTTACAATATCAGCATCGACATGTGCATCATCAGTTGTAATATAAAGTGAATAATCTCTGTACCAGTACCATGCGCCTGCCAGCACAATAATTATTACAATTGCGAGTGGAATGTAAACTCTGAGCTTGTTGTTTTTTGATTCTGATTTCATATAATTGATTTGAATTTATTTTTGCCTTAAGTAATTTTAATATAGTTTATTTCGTTTTCAACCCTTTAATAAAAATATCTGTAAAATTCATTGTTTTTTCAAGAAGTCTGTCAAATTCTTCCTGTTCAATAATTAAAGTTTTTTTGTCATTTACAACGGAAATTCTCAATCCTTTCAGCAGATCAAGAAAAAGTGAAGCAGTATTGTAAGTATCATTAATATAGAAAATGCTTTTTGTGATACCTTTCTCAAATATTTTAACAATAATCTCCTTCTCCTTTTCTTTGAAAAGAATAATTGATTCTTTAAATACAGGTTTAAGATCAGAATAAGCTTCGAGTCTTAATCTGCTTAAATTCAATAATGTGCGGAAATAGGAGAGACGTGTAACGGCATATTCCCTAAGTAATAGTTCCGGCTCCTCGATATTTAATATTCTTTCTGATATTTTTCCAATGAACTCATCCTGCTCCTTCTCAAAAACAGCTTTGTAGATACTCTCTTTATCGGGAAAATAGTAGTATAAAGAAGCTTTTGACAGATTAAGATCCTCTGCAAGCTCCCGCATCGATGTCTTCTCCAGTCCGTAAACTCCGAACCGCTTTTGAGCAACATCTATTATCTGTTGCACCTTATTGGTCTTATCAAAAACTGACTCCGTTTTATCCATTTCATTAAAAAGATGCAAATATAACAATCAATCTGACCATTTTGTTAAAATAGTCAGAATTTGATTGTAAATTTCTTTAGGAATAGAAGCGAGATAAAAAAAATATTACAACACTCATATTTAAGTTTCTATGCATCATTATCTTTATCTCAATATTTAAAGATTATCTCATGAAGCTTAAACACTTAATTCTATTGTTTCTTCTTTTATTTGGCTGCCGGATGTTTAAAATATCCGGTCAAGACCCCGAACGTCAATGGCCCGGATATCGTGGTTATATGTCATCAGGTGTTCTTGATAATGCCAACCTTCCTGAATCGTTTGATCCGGCCAAAATGACCAATATTAGATGGAAGATTGAAATACCCGGATTAGGCTCATCCAGCCCGGTGATATGGGATAACAGACTGTTTATTACCACAGCTATAAGCAAGTCTGATACTGCAGGATTCAATCCTGGCTCTATGATAAATGTAATATCTGTGACAGATTCTTCTGAACACGCATGGAAGTTAATATGCATCGATAAGAATAGTGGAAAAACACTTTGGGAAAAGACTGCTCACACTGGTATTCCGGCAATGAAACGTCACCCAAAATCAACTCATGCAAATGAATCTGTCGCGACTGATGGAAAGTACGTTGTGGCTTTTTTTGGTTCAGAAGGCCTCTATTGCTATGATATGATAGGTACTCTGCAATGGGAAAAGAATTTCGGCATATTGAAATCAGTGTTTTTTACGATGAAAAATGCCCAATGGGAATTTGCCAGTTCTCCGATAATATATAATGGTGTGGTAATAATCCAATGTGATGTACTTGAAAATTCATTTCTCGCGGCATTCGATGTCAAAACCGGGAAAGAGCTGTGGAAGACAACACGGGACGATTATCCGGGCTGGTCAACGCCCAATATTTACAAAAACAACGGTAAAACATTTGTGGTAGTAAATGGGTACAAACACATGGGAGGCTATGACTTTACTGATGGTAAAGAAATCTGGAGAATGTCGGGTGGAGGTGACATACCTATCCCAACGCCAATTATAGGGAAGGATATGATTTATTTAAATGGTTCACATGGAAAAACTTCTCCGGTGATAGCTGTCAACACAAATGCAACCGGCGATATAACACTCTCAGACCAGCAAACCTCAAACCAGTTTGTAAAGTGGAGCAAACCAAGGGGAGGTTCTTATATTCAGACAATGCTCCTGTATCATAATCATTTGTATAATGTAGGGTGGAATGGCATTGTATCCTGCATGGATCCCTCAACCGGAAACGAAATTTATATCGGGAAACTTGGCAAGACGAAGAGTTTTTATTCATCACCTGTCGCTTCTGATGGCAAAATTTATATTGTTGATGAAGAAGGGACAGTATATATTTTTCAGGATGGAAATGAATTTAAAGCTCTTGCTGAAATTCCTTTGAATGATCCAAGCATGGTAGCTCCTTCAATTACTGATGGAATGATATTCTTCAGAACCCAGCATTATCTTATTGCTGTTGGTAAAAAATAAATTAATATAATCGCTATTCGCTTCTGAGACTGTTTATTAAGGAGGTTTCTGTTATTCCTCTTACTGAGTTGAATAGAGTTAAAAATCCAATAAGTGTCACAAGTACACTTATTCCTATTATTGATGTCCATGGGATATCCGAGCCATTTCTGATAGACGGAAGTGTAGCGATAACCGGGGTGAATATCCCGATAAATACACCTGCTAGGAGAATTAAAATCTGCTCCCTGAGAATTATGTTCTTAATCCTGGCTTTGGTAAAACCGGTCGCCATCAGTAAAGCAAATTCTTTTTTACGGAAGTTATAGTTGGCACTGAGAACAAACCCCAAACCAATTACTCCCAGCATCATACCAAAGCCTCCCAGGACAGTAAATACTGAAAGATAGGTATTCGTAACTCTGAAAAATGAAGCCAGCCTGTCCTTTGTTGATACTGTATTTATTCCATAATTTTCGAACCGTGTATTAAGAATATTTTTATAGGTATCCGCAAACCCAGGCTTACCTTCAATTAAAAAAACCGAGCTTCCGGCAACGGAGGGAAAAAATCTTGCAAAATTGTTTTCACTTATCAATAAATATCCCTGGAAAACTGTGGCCTTTAGTCCTCCGGCAATAATTATATTAACCACCTGACCAGATTCAGCCTTTATTTTTAAGGTATCACCGATCTTTTTATGTAATCCCCATTCGAGAACTGTCTGGTCGGCAATTCCATAAATGATGTTACCAATTTTGGTTTTTGTTATAATCGACCATGGATTTGACTTATCGGCTTGCGGGAGAAGCAACGAAAATGAGAATGCCCCTTTTTTGATGAATGGTTCCGGATCTATACCGAGAAGAGGAGGTGAGGTAATATGGTTAAGATTGAGGCAGCTGGCATCATCTCCGGCAGAGTGTCTTGCCTGAACAAAAGTTATATCAGCTGCCGGGTTTTCATCCAGTCCGAAGTTCTTTCTGCCTGCATGGCTGTTAAGATCTTCTTTCACCGGAATTGAAGTTTCAGCCCAGAGAAGATAGCCTCCTGTTCCTCCTGTTGTACCCAGGTTTTTATCACTGATCTCAAGCCGGTTTATACCTGTAATTACTACTGCAAATAATCCTGCAGCAATGAACAATACAGGAGTTAGTGCACGGGAAGGATAGAATGAAAAATATCTTCCGGAGAGATTAATCGCGGAAGAGGATTTTTTCATCCTGAACGTGAATCCGCCAATAACATACTGTCTCCAGAAAAGTATCAATGCAACAAACACAGAAACACCAGCTGAAAAAGAAATAAAAGCTGTACTGTTCCCTGAAAAGAAGAATAATATTATCAGAAGGAAAATTGAAATAAGTGTGGAAGCTACGAAAAGGATTAAGTTGAATCGGGATGATGACTTGTGACCTAATCCCGTCTTAATATTGTTGAGTCCCTCAGCATATTTTCTGAACCTAAGCAATAAAAAGACTAGAGTAAGAATAGTGGTTATAATGAAACCTGTAACAATGGTAATGATGTCAGAAAAAGCACTGAGTGTATCTGTCTGAACTGCCCCGATCCATACCGAGTTCAACGTCAGTATTATCAGCCAGTTGAAAAAGATACCAAAAAAAGCACCTATGAATGAGCCAAGTAAGGCGATAACACTTGTCTCAAAGAATAAAAGTCTGTTTATCCAGCGGTTTTTGAATCCAATGGCAAAGAGTGTATAAATCTGTTTTTTTCTTGCATCAAAAAATGCATTCACTGTTAGCAACAACAGAATTATACAAGCCAGAATAATGAAAAATCCAAGGCTGATAAACAGGGTTGTAAAGTCTACACTCTCTTTAGCCGCACTGATCATATCGTCTTTCAGATTCTTAACTATGAATCCGCACTTATCAGGATCAAGATTGCCGGTAAGCTTTTGGGTTATTTCCTTTTCATCGACCGACGATGGAAACCTGATTGCCGTCACAGGGCCAAAGTTATTACCCCACATGGACTTACCTTTTTCATAGCTTATGAAAGCTTTAGGGGTTCCCCTGTATTTGTTCCAGTAATCCTCGTCTTTCTTCCTGATCCTTTCCATATTGATCTTTACTCCGGCATCCCAGTCTGAACATGACTCCTTTCCTGCAATTCCGGGGAATTCAGGCATTAGTAAAGAATCCGAAAATACACCAGTCTGGTCAACGATTTTACTTATAGCAAATCTCTCGCTCTTTTCTTCAAGGTCAGAAATCTTTCCTGGAGTAAACCATGTAAGTGTAACAGTGTCATTTACAGATGCATTGAGGTCCTCAGCCAGCCATCGATTTATAACAATCGAGTTACCTGGTTGAATATCAGGATGTGTGGAAGGATCAATGGCCGAAATAAATGAATAAGGAGTAGATTTCTTTTTAATGGTAAAAGAATTAGCGAGATAAGTCAGGAGAGGTCGGGCAGAAGGAATAGTACTCTTTATATTATTGAATATTTCCTGATCTATAAATATTCTTGAGGAGACAATTTCCATTTCACCTGTTTTTAATATTTTTCTCGCGGTTAACCCGGCATCTTCAGGCCGAAGAATTCCTTTCAGGTCTGCAACTGCTTTCCCAACTGATAAATTTCCCGTCGACTTAACCAGAATCCTGTTTACTTTCTCTTTTAACCCGGTGCCATTGGCAATATCCTGAAGGTTTATAAAGATATTATAAGGAGTCAATTGGCTTATTCCGAGCGAAAAATTGCCACAACGATCCGGCGAAAGAATAATTCCGGTTTTCAGAACTAAAGAGCTGTTCTGAGAAGAAGGTGCGAATGGAGAATTAGGCGGAATATCGCTTAACTGTCGGAAATTGACGACTATTTCATCACCGGGAGCAATTTTAAGTTGATCTGCAAGTGCAGTATTAATGGCAACTTCACCAGGATTTAACATGATCTTATCTTTACCCTGAAATGAAAAAAAATCTTCGCCTATACCATAAATATTTATATTTAAAGACTTGATTCCGGTTTTTAAATTCCGGCAGAATCCTCCGCTTTCAAGAATAGGTGTGCACCTTAGTCCTGTTTTTTTGCTGAATCTTTCAGCAAGCGATGTTTGAAAGTACCTTAATCCCGAGCTTATCATCAAACCCGTATTTCCCAACTTTACTTCTGAAGATTTTATGAGGCTCTGCCTGACAGAGTAACCAGTGAGTAACGACCCGGTAATAACTGCAGATAATAATGCAACAATAATGATTTGATAAAAAACAGGTTTCCTGTAATAAGAAATTGATCTGTAAATGATATGTGAGATACCCTGTTTCATCAAAAGTCAGTTTCTAAACCGGGTAAAGCCTGCCGTTCTCAAGGTTATACTTTTGTAACATCCTGTCTGCCAGGCCACTGGAATGTGTTGCAAGTATTACAGATATTCCATACAACTGGTTCATCTGAAGAAGCAGGTCACCCAGTATCTCCGCATTTTTCTTATCAAGCGATCCGGTGGGCTCATCAGCAAGAAGAATGGAAGGTTTGTTGACAAGCGCCCTCACCAGAGCAACTCTTTGTGCTTCCCCTCCGGAAATATTTTCAGGAAATTTTTCTGAAAGAGTTACAATATCAACCTTCTCCATTAGTTCCAGTGTGTGTTTTTCCCGTTCGGAATACTCTTCAGAGGAAAGTCGTCTGGATAGCAACGGCAGTATAATGTTTTCGTAAACTGTGAGATGTGGAAGAAGGAGATGGTCCTGAAAGACAAAACCAATGTTCCTGCTTCTGTAAACAGCTGATTCTGTGCTATCATAATGAAGAACAGGTTCTCCTTTAAATAGTATTTCACCTGAGTCAGGCCTGTCTAGAAGCCCGATAAGATTCAGAAGAGTAGTTTTACCTGAACCCGACGGACCGGAGATTGAAACTGTATCTCCTTCATTGACATTCAGTTCAAGATGGTCAAGAACTAATCCCCTATGGTGAAATGATTTCGAAATATTGAGAAGACTTAGCATGTTAAGCCTATTTAGAAAATAAAAAAATTATGAAGAGATATATGGTCAAATAGTTTCATACACATGTTTTAATCCGGCTGACATCATTTCGAAGGAAAGTTTCTCGTTGACAGCATTTTTACCAAGAATGCCAAGCTCTTTTAATTTTGTTTTGTCCGATAAAAGACTTTTAAGATTAAGTACTAACTCATCAACTGAGTCAGGTGAGTACAAAACTCCACCACCTGTCATTTCAAGGATCTCGGGAAAGGCTCCTGTAGCTGGCAGTACAACAGGAATCCCTGCCGCATTCGATTCAAGGATATAAAGACCATACGCATCGTATTTTCTTACAGGAACGCTCAAAACATCAATTGAGTTCAGAAAATCCTGCTTGCTATTGCCGATAAACTCAGGATAGATCTTAATTGAACTATTAAATTCGTTTTCCCGAAACTTTTTAATCTGTTCCTTAATAAATGGTTTATCATCAGAAGTATATCCTCCGCAGACATGCAGTTTGATCTCACGGAATTCTTCCATTTTCTTTAATATAATAAATGCATCAGCAAGTTTATCAAAACCATTATGGTAACTAACTCTCGAGAAAAATCCGATGGCTGGTTCAGCATTTGTTTTTTTTGTTTCAGAAACTGCGAGCAGATCTATTCCAGATGGGACTATAAAGATATTTTTCCCGGAAACACCAGTCTTTCCAATGAAAAAATCTTTATAGTATCTGCTTGGGGATATAAACCCGTCAATATTTACCGATTCATCTGCAATCATCTTCCATGCCTGTGACTGGAACGGTTCAGCCATTTCATTTATCCAGTCATCTTCATTTTGCAGCGAACAGACAATCTTAACATTGAGAAGCTTTTTAATCTGGCGTGCGAGTCCGATTATAAGAGCATTAGAAAGATGGATCACATCGGGTTTGCCTATGCTTACGAGATATTTTACGAGCCTTTCCACCTCTTTTTCACGTGAAGTGTGGCTGCCATTTATCATATTAAGCGTAATATCTTCAAGCCCTTCGGTCCGGGTTGTTCCTGCCCGTTTTGCTGCAATCTTAAGAAGGGGAGGAGAGTCGAGCAGCTTATCCATGAATGAAGGCATCTGTTCAAGAAAATGTACTTTCTCCCGGATATAAAGTGAAATTGCCCCAAAGAAAACATTTGGATCAAAGCCGCTTTCACTATAAATCTTTTCAGGAGGAAGATAGAGTGGTATAGCTGAAGCTGTAACTCCCTGAGCCATTTTTACAGCTCTGAAATAGAGCATATCACGATAGCAGTTACTGCAATAAAATGATCCGCCTGAACCCGTTACCAAAAATGCTATCTTCATTTTATCTGTTATTTAATCTATAAAATTCAAACCGTCATACCTTTGAACCGTTATGTCGTTATGCCGTTATGCCTTAACGCCCTTATACCTTCTACAGCCCAAATGCCATCAGCCTTCC
>PMEC01000061.1 GCA_003155705.1 Bacteroidales bacterium | reverse complement strand
AAAGGATCCATGAGTCTTCTTCCGATCGAAATCGCACCACGAACCGTGACATCATAATCAGGAAATTCATCGCGTGCAATTTTTGAAGCTGAATAAATTGAAGCCCCGGCTTCACTTACAACAAATACCTGAAGGTCCCTGTCAAATTTAACCCACCTTATGAAGTCTTCCGTTTCACGGCTGGCTGTACCGTTACCAATAGCAATAGCTTCGATTTTATAGGCATTCACAAGAGAAAGGATTTTCTTCACAGACATTGCAGTTTCATTTTGAGGCGCATGCGGATAAATGGTCTCATTATGAACCAGGTTACCCTGCTTGCCAAGGCACACAATTTTACATCCTGTTCTGAATCCGGGGTCAATTGCAAGAACATTCTTTTCACCCAGGGGAGAGGCAAGGAGAAGTTGACGCAGATTTTCAGCGAAAACCCCGATAGCCTCAACATCAGCTTTTTCTTTCGAGACATTTCGAAATTCAGTTTCCATAGAAGAGGAAAGCAATCTTTTCCAGCTATCGGTTACAGCGTTGGCAACAACATCTGAAGATGCATTTCTTCCTTTAATAAAAATCTCATCCAACAGATCAATAGCATTGTCCTCGACCGGTTCAATTGAAAGACGAAGGAACCCCTCCTCCTCACCCCTGAGCATTGCTAGAAGCCTGTGTGAGGGACATTTTTTCAACGGTTCTGACCAGTCAAAATAATCGCTGAATTTAATTCCCTCAGCCTCTTTCCCTTTAACTACTTTTGAGAAGATCATAGCCTCTTTTTCATAAAGCCGCCTCATTCTGCGTCTTGCATTCTCATCCTCACTGATCCACTCAGCAATGATATCAGATGCACCGGCAAGGGCTTCATCGACTGTTTCAACATTTTCATTAAGGAATTCTTCAGCTTTTTGTGCAGGATTCTGCTCCTGTTGTTTCATAATAAGGACAGCCAATGGCTCAAGTCCTTTTTCTCTGGCAATAATTGCCCGTGTTCTGCGCTTTGGTTTATAAGGGAGATAAACATCCTCCAGTTCAGACATCGTGAGAGCGGCATCTATTTTTTCTCGAAGTTCAGGTGTCATTTTTTCCTGTTCCTCGATTGATTTAATAATAGCCTCACGGCGTTTTGCAAGTTCCTTCAACCTTTCGTATTCCTCCTTAATATTCATCAGCTTTACCTCATCAAGGCTGCCGGTCATCTCTTTCCTGTACCTGCTTATAAAAGGAATAGTTGATCCGTCGTCAAGCAACCTGATTGTGTTTTCAACCTGCCATTCCTGTAAACCAAGTTTTCTGGCTATAAACTCAATATTCTTGTCTGTACTCATCTCTGACATTAAAGATTATTATTGTTCACAAAATTTTCAACTTTTCAACTTTCATCCGCCGAAGCTTTAGCGAAGGTGGACTTTCAACTATTCAACATGAATAACCAATCCTTTTAAATACTCACTTTCAGGGTGATAAATATTAACCGGATGATCGGGTGGCTGAGCCAGCTGGTGGATTATCCTAACTTTTCTTCCGGTATTTGCAGCAGCAGCGAACACCGATTTTCTGAAATTCTCCTTTGAAACAACCTGTGAACATGAAAAAGTGAAGATAATTCCACCCGGGCGGATATGTTCTATAGCTTTAATATTCAGTCTCTTATAACCCTGCAATGCATTCCCGAGAACATTGTGATGCTTGGCAAATGCAGGCGGGTCCAGTATTATAAGATCATATTTTTCCTTAATATCATTCAGAAATTCAAATGCATCAACTTTAAAGGAGTGATGCCGAGGATCGTCTCCAAAATTGAGCTTTATGTTCTCATCTGCAAGCTTAATGGCAGGTTCTGAGCTATCGACAGTGTCTACAGACAGTGCATTTTTCATAGCATAAACAGAAAAAGCTCCGGTGTAACCGAACATGTTCAGAACATCTCTTCCTGAGGTGTATAATTCCAGGAGTTTCCTGTTCTCTCTCTGGTCGATAAAGAATCCGGTTTTTTGCCCTGATGTCCAGTCNNGACATGAAAGGAATTGTGGATTCGCTCTTGTCGTATACTGCAACAAGCCTTTCTCCAAGCAGTTCGATGAGTATGGATGTTATATCATTTCTCATCCTGTACATACCTACGGAATGCATCTGCATGACAATTACACCATTATAAAAATCAATTATTAATCCAGGCAGATTGTCTCCCTCTGCATGAACCAGGCGGAAAACATTTAAATCCGCGTTATTGAATATACCAATTGCTTTTCTGTAGGTGATTGCGGATCTGATCCTCTCCCTGAAAAAATCAGCATCAGGGGTAATATTTTCGAATGCGAGAATTCTTACTGCAATGGAACCAGGCTGATAATGACCCACACCGAGGAAAGTACCCTTATTGTCGTAAACATCAACGACATCTCCCTCTAAAGGTTCTCCATAAATCTTTTTTATCGCACCTGAAAAGATCCATGGATGAAATCTCAACGGAGATTGATCTTTGCCTGATTTAAGAACAATTCTGACTCGTTCCATTATTATGTTTTTCGACTAATTTCTTAAAATATTCTAAAAATNNACCCATGCATCAGTTGCCGCATAAATCTGTTGGGCCTCCGATAGCTTTTCAGCTTCCCAGTCCGTTACCTGCTGACGTTTTGATATCCTGAATCCCAGAATAATAGCAGCAAGTTTTTTTAGTCCTGAGCTTTCAATACCATAACTCTTTACGAAAGCCTGAAGATCTATGAATCCTGCCGGACTGAATTTCCTGATTCCCGATAAAACTCTTATATCGTCATGGATTGCTACCCCGCATTTGATTATTTTGGGATTGGAAAGAATATCCGCCAGTTTATCAGGAATCCCGATTTTGTTTATCCTGAAAAGGCATGCTATGTCTTTATCTGCAAGCTGGATAAGCGATACTTTATTGTTCCTTCCCTTTTTGAATGATGGTTTTGTTTCAGTATCAAACCCAAGTACTTCTGAGTTAATTAACCGGGGTAAAACTGAATTAAATATCTGGAAGTTATCAACAACAACTATTTCTCCCCCAAACCAGGAAAGTTCCAACTCCTTAATCTCCTCGGCACTAATACTTTCCCTGTATACTTTATTCGTCATTGCCTCTGAATTCTTTCTGTCTTCTTGAGATGAACCAGTCCGATTTGTCTCCCTTTTCATCCTTGTCACGTTCAGGAGGTTCTTCTTCATTGATTGCTTCGCCGGAATATATGAATTTATGAATTGCCCTTAAGGCATTTACTAGTTTCTGTCCCCAGTAGTTTTCAAAATTCATTCTGCATTCCCAGAGAGCATCATTCATAACCTCTGTTGTACCGGTCTGATAAAGAAGGATAAAATCTTTAAGATCCTGGTAAATATCTGCTATATTCTCTGCAAGACTGGCTGTAACAGGAGCTTCAGAATCATTCATCCTTTCATCAAATACTTCAAGGTAATCGTTGGCTGACCCGAATCTTGTTCTGAAAACGTCATGAATTCCTGTCCAATCATCTTCTGTTACAAACTTTTCATTGCCATTTTCAAAGAAGGGTGTAAGTTCTGGTAAAAACGATGCTTTAATATATAGCAGAGGCAACAATCTCTGAAGGATTTTTAAAAATTCCTCACCTTTAATTTCCGATGCATGTTCGGCGTACTTACAATACTCATTTGCAACTGCCACAAATTCAATAACATGCCGCGAATAAACGGAATCTGAATTATTATCCATTTACTTTAAATTTTGCCTGACAAAAATAACCAAATTTAAAAGCAAATGGGATAATTTCTTCTGCCTTTGGAACAATTTAATTGTTTGTTGAAGGGTTGAAGGGTTGAAGGATTATAATAACATTTCAACATTTCAACATTTCAACATTTCAACATTTCAACATTTCAACATTTCAACATTTCCAGCTAATTAATTTACCCCCTGCCTCTACAGCCCTTACAGCTTTATTTTTCAATTCTTCCAGGTAAGCTTATAATCGTCCCCTCTGTTTATTTTATTATGATCAAGGAGCCATCTAATCACCTTGATAACTTTATCTTCCGGATAGTCTATTTTTTTTACCAGTTCCTCTGCATCAGGGTTTTCTGACGAAAGCAGTGCTTTAATTTCCTCAAGGATAAGATCAAATTCATATTTACTCAGGTCGAGCTCATTTCTTTCGCGGCAGACATCGCATACACCGCACCTGTCAGATTCTTCTCCAAAATAATCCAATAATATTACCGATCTGCACCGGTTGTTCATCTCCGCATATTCGATCATCTTATTTAATCGCAGAACATATTTTTCTTTTACCAGACGATAATTATCGGGAGATATCACCAGCGATTTTCTGTCAAGCCTCTCCTCTGTGAAAATCACCAGTGGAGTTTTCTTCCCAGGTATATACCTGATAATGTTCTGGTTCGACAGCCTTACCAGATACTGATAAATAGTATCCCGGGATAATGCGGATTTTTTTGAAAGGGATTCTTCATTTATCGGAACAAATTCAGTAAACATCCCAGTATATGATCGTAAAAGAAGTTTAATGAAACTATCAAAGGCTTCATTAGCAACCTGGAATTTATAAAGATCATCGCGTCCCGCAATAAAATGGACCCTAGAAGGATTATTTATTTCCTCGGTGAATTCAAGGTATCCTTCCTTCTGAAGAAACAATAAACTATTATAAGTTTCAGTAACAGGAAGTCTGAATTTCGATACAAAATCGGACATATTGAAATCATACACGCTATCTTTACCAGATCCAATCGGCACCTGAAGGAAGTTGCACAATGCTTCGTAGATATCCTTGATTTTCTCGACTGGTGGAAACCGATGCCGGATAGTATCGGTAAGCCTGCTTTTATCTGATCCTGAAAACAGGAGAACTGCATAAGAAGGTTTGTCATCACGGCCGGCCCTGCCGGTTTCCTGGAAATATGATTCTATGCAATCAGGTATATCCCAGTGAATTACAAAACGAACATCAGCTTTATCTATCCCCATTCCGAAAGCATTGGTGGAGACTATTACTCTTGTTTCACCTGAGCTCCATGCTGCCTGCTTTTTGTCTCTCAACTCCGGTGTTAGTCCTGCATGATAGAAGTCTGCACTCAATCCGTTTCCCACCAGCATTTCAGCAATCTCTTTACTTTTTTTTCTGCTTCTGACATAGATTATCCCGCTTCCATTGACCTTATTCAATGTTGACAAAAGATATTTTGGCTTATCCTCAATATTCCTGACCAGGTATAAAATATTTTTTCGTTTAAAACTTGTTTTCAGAACATTTCTTCCCCGGAATGCAAGCCGTGTCATGATATCCTCAATTACCTGAGGTGTAGCTGATGCAGTAAGTGCAAGGAATGGGACCTTCTCATCAATGATATCGCGAAGAGAAGCAATCTTAAGATAGGAAGGTCTGAAATCGTAACCCCACTGGGATATACAATGAGCTTCATCTATTGCCACAAGTGATAGGTTAAGACGTTTGGCTTTTGCCTGAAAGGCAGGTGTAGCTATTCTCTCCGGAGAGACATATAAAAATTTATAATCGCCATAAATACAATTTTCCAGAGTGATATCAATTTCTTCACGAGTCATTCCGGAAAAAACTGCAGCTGATTTTATTTCCAGGCTGTTAAGCCTTCCCACCTGCTCCTTCATCAGGGCTATCAAAGGAGTTACAACCAGACAGATGCCATCATGGGCCATTGCAGGAACCTGAAATGTAATTGATTTTCCTCCTCCTGTTGGCATCAGACCAAGAGTATCCTTACCTTCAGCAACAGAAAGAATTATTTGTTCCTGCAATGGTTTAAATGAAGTGAAACCCCAATATTTTGTTAATGTCTGTCTATATGGTTCAATATTCATTGCCGGACGATATAAAAGGTCGAAAGCAGCTTCTTCAAATTACATTTACAAAAGTACTAACTGTAATTCAATTTTTTATGAAGCTAAAAATAAAAAGCGCTTGTTTTGAGAGTCCTGTTTTTTTCGTAATTTGCGCCAGCAAAACTAAATACTGCATACAATGTCATTTATAAACGATAAGGTACTCTTCGAAGGATTGACTTTTGATGATGTGCTGCTGATTCCATCATATTCAGAAGTTCTTCCAAGGGAAGTTGATATCAGCTCAATGTTCACGAGGAACATCAGGATTAATACTCCTATTGTTTCTGCCGCAATGGATACAGTCACAGAAGCTGACCTGGCAATTGCTATAGCGCAGGAAGGCGGGATAGGTGTGATTCATAAGAATATGACAATAGAAAAGCAGGCAGCCCAGATTAAAAAGGTAAAACGTGCTGAAAATGTGATGATATATGATCCGGTTACAATAAATCTTGAAGCTACTGTTGCTGAAGCTCTGAATCTAATGAATGAATACAGGATAGGTGGTATCCTGGTTGTTGACAATGATGGAATTTTAAAGGGAATAGTGACAAACCGGGACCTGAGGTTTGAGAGCAATTATTCGAGGAAGATAACCCAGGTTATGACGACTAATCTGATAACAACCGATCATCAGACCAACCTCGAAGCAGCTGCAAGAATCCTGCAGAAACATAAAATTGAAAAATTGCCAATAGTTGATGATAAGGGTAAACTGATCGGACTTATTACATACAAAGATATTACCAAAACCAAAGACCGGCCAAATTCCTGCAAGGATGATAAAGGTCGCCTGAGGGTTGCTGGAGCGGTAGGGATAGCGGCAAATACACTGGAAAGAGTTGAAGCTCTTGTAAATGCAAATGCAGATGCGATTGTAATAGATACAGCTCATGGCCATACTCAAAGTGTATTGGACATTCTGCACGATATAAAAAAGAGATATCCTGACATAGAAGTTATTGCAGGAAATATAGGTACTTCCGATGCAGCAAAAAAACTTGCTGATGCAGGCGCTGACGGACTCAAAGTCGGTATAGGACCCGGATCAATCTGTACAACTCGGGTAATTGCAGGTGTTGGCATACCACAACTATCTGCAGTATATGATGTTGCAAAAGCCGTGGAAGGATCCGGGATTCCTGTAATTGCTGACGGCGGAATAAGGTATTCCGGTGATATAATAAAAGCAATTGCTGCCGGAGCTGATTCTATTATGGCAGGATCACTGTTTGCAGGTGTTGAGGAATCTCCGGGAGATACAATTATTTATAATGGCAGAAAATTCAAGGCATATCGCGGTATGGGTTCTATAGAAGCCATGCAGCAGGGTTCCAAAGACAGATATTATCAGGATGTCGAGGATGATATTAAAAAATTGGTACCGGAAGGCATCGAAGCCAGAGTGCCTTATAAGGGAAATCTCTCCGAAGTGATCTACCAGTTGACAGGTGGATTACGTGCCGGAATGGGGTACCTTGGTGCTGCCAATATAACTATTCTTAAAAAAGATGCAAAATTCGTGAGAATAACTCACTCCGGAATTATTGAAAGTCATCCACACGACGTAACAATCACAAGAGAAGCTCCGAATTACAGCAGAAAATCTTTTGAATAACAGGTATCAGTTCCCGTTGAATGAGAATCAGGCTATCCTTTCTTATTATTTTGTCATTCCTTTTGCAGGGAATAAACTATTCACAGAATATTAATGATAAGGTTCTGATGACAGTCGATGGACAAAATTATACTGCCGGTGAATTCATAAGGATGTACAAAAAGAGTTATGATCCCAAGAATACAAAAGACCTTGATACTTATCTTGACCAATATGTGATTTTCAGATATAAAGTTGCTGATGCAATAAGGGAAGGATATGATACGACAAAGGCATTTAAGGCTGAACTTCAAGGATACAGGAACCAGTTATCTCAGAATTATCTCACCGACAACGATGTCAGGGAAAAACTTTTAAAACAGGCTTACCAGAGATCCCTTACTGAAATAAACGGTTGGCATATTCTTATTAATTGTCCGACGGAAGCCAGTCCTGAAGATACTCTTAAAGCATGGAAAAAAGCAAGGGATATTAGAGAAAGAATAATAAAGGGAGAACCTTTTGAACAGGTATCCAGAAGCACTTCCGATGACCCTTCGGTGAAAATAAACGGCGGCAATCTGGGCTATTTTAGTGTTTTTCAAATGATTATGCCATTTGAAGATGCAGCGTACAGTCTTAAAAAAGGAGAGATATCTGAACCGGTAAGAACGCCATATGGATATCACATCATAAGAATAACAGGGAAACGTCCTTCCGGAGGGAAAATAAAAGTGGCCCATATAATGAAGGCTGTACCCCCAGGTAGTGATGAAAAAGTAGCAAAAAAGGCAGAAGATGAAATCTGGAATATATATGAGCAATTACAAAATGGAGCCTCTTTCAGCGACCTTGCATCTAAGTATTCCGATCATAAAGAATCTGCATTTAAGGGAGGTGAACTGAATTGGTTTGGAGCCGGAGAAATAATCAGTGATTTTGCAGAGGCCGCATTTTCCCTGGATAAAAACGGTGATTATACCAAACCTGTAAGAACGATGTATGGCTGGCATATAATAAAAAGAATAGATAAAAAAGCGCCGGGTAGCTTTGAAGAGTCAAGATCATATCTCGAAAGCAAAATCAATGAATCTTACCTCTCTTCGATTAGCAAAAAATCATTTATTGAAAAACTCAAAAAGGAGTATAAATATCGTGTCAACCCTATAGCCTGCCAATGGTTTGTAAATAATACCGATACACTTGTCATCAAAGGCCTTAAGAAATACAACCGATCAGGTATGCCTCCGGGCGCAATCTATACATTTGCAGATCAGCAGCTTACAACGAAGGACTTTGCTACTTATATTGAAAAGAGGGGATCAATGATCATTACGAAAGATTCATCTGTTTTTATTTCCGGGTCTCTTGAAACAAGATTGTCAGATCAGATAATAAGCTATGAAAATTCGATGCTTGAAAAGAAATATCCCGAGTTCAGATATCTTATGAATGAGTTCCATGATGGAATTCTGCTATTCGATATTTCGGGGGAAAAAGTATGGAATAAAGCTCAAAATGATTCAACAGGGTTGCAGAAATACTACGAAGAAAATAAAAATAAATTTCTGACCAAAGATGGAATCACTGCAAAAATATATACGCTTAAGAAAAGCGATGGTATGAAGGCTCTGGCTAATGCCTTCAGGAAATTCTCAAATTATCCTGATATGGATAAAAGGATGATCGAGAAATTCAGTTCGAAACAAGATACTTTGTTAACTATTAATGAAGGAACCTGGTATAGGGGAGAAAATAAAGCTATTGATAATCTCATCTGGTCAAAAATGCAGCAGGAAACAGTTATTGATGGTTTTCCTTCAATTGTAATAGTTAAAAAAGTAATAGATGCTGTACCTTTGCCATTCACTGATGTCCAGGGTGCAATGTTAACTGGTTATCAGGAGTATCTTGAAGGGAACTGGATTAAACAATTAAAAAGTAAATACACCGTTAAAATTGATATTGGTGTACTGGAAGAAATCAGAAAGAATCTTAACAATGAATAAAACAGTCATTATTCTGATACTTATAATATTGCTGACAGCGTGTAAAAACAGGACTGATCAGATAAAAAGGGTCGCGGTAGCCAGGGTCGGGGATTTTGTCCTCTATTATGATGAGATTCCAAAACTATTGCAAAAGGGAAGTACACCAGAGGACAGTACAGCATTTGTTCAAAACTATATTAACAAATGGGCAAAGAAAGAGTTGATATTTTTAAAGGCAGAACAGAATCTTTCACCTGAATTCAAAAATGAGATTGAAAAGCAGATGGAAGAGACCAGAACTAATCTTGTAATTTACCAATATCAGCGACAGATGATGCTCGAAAAGCTGGATACAACTATTACCGACGATGAGATAGAGAGCTATTATGCAACTAATGAAAAGAATTTCAATCTAAACTCAAATATTGTCAAAGCGCTATTCATTAAACTACCTGTTGAAACGCCTGGTCTGGATAAAATAAGATTATGGGCAAGGTCAAACGACCAGAAGGATATGCAGCAGCTAGAAACCTATTGCTATCAGTTTGCAGAGAAATTTGATGATTTCAATGAAGATTGGGTCACTATGGACAGGCTTTCAATAGAGTTACCCCAGGATATTATCAATCAGGAGGACTTCCTCAGGAGGTACACCTGGTTTGAGACAAGCGACTCATCCTCGGTGTATATGATCTCAATTAAGGATTACAGACAGAGATATTCACTGGCCCCATTTGACTATGTCAGGAATGATATTAAAAGCATTATCCTGAATAGCAGGAGGTTTGAGTTCCTTCAATCCCTTGAAAACGGAATTTATAATGAAGCATTAAAAGAAAATACTTTTAAGTTATATTAAGCATGAAAAAAAATCTAAGATTGGTTGTATCTACGGTATTTCTGTTACTCATCTTCTGCAATGGTATGAAAGCACAGAAACTGGTTGAATCAGTGGCCGGTATTGTTGGGAATGAGGTTATTTATTTATCGGATGTTGAAAACAATATTGCACAGGCTAGATCATCTGGAGACAGAACACCCGAAGAACAATTAAGATGCAGAATGTTTGAGGATCTGCTTGTTTCAAAACTGTTTCTCGATCAGGCACGCATTGATAGTGTTATTGTTACAGAATCCTCAGTCGAGGGTGAAATAAATCTAAGACTGAATGATTTTATCAAAAGAGCAGGATCAGAAAAAGCTCTGGAGGAAGTCTTTAAAAAGAGCATGATAGAGATCAAAATGGATCTGAAGAAGAGTTTGTTGAATCAACAGACCATAAGTGAAGTACAGAGTAAGATAGCAGACAACATTTCAGCAACACCTTCCGATGTTAAAAGATACTTCCAGAGTATTCCAAAAGACAGCCTTCCGGTTATTCCGGAAAAGGTCCAGCTTAGTATTATCCAGCTCGATCCTCCGGCCAGTGAAGAGAACAAGCTGGAAGCACGCCAGAAACTCCTGAATCTCAGAAGCAGAATCCTTGCCGGAGAAAGCTTTTCGACTCTGGCAGTTCTTTATTCAGAAGACCCTGCATCAGCAAAACAGGGTGGGGAATTAGGATTTATGATGAAAGGACAGTTGGAAAAGGAATATGCCGATGCAGCCTGGGCTCTAAACAAAAACTCAGTCTCCAGGATTGTTGAAACTAAATATGGCTTTCATATTATTCAAATGATCGACCGGAAAGGCGATATGTTAGACACACGCCATATTCTGATCAGACCCAAAGTCAAACCCGATGAAGCCGTAAAAGCTATAGTTAAACTTGATAGTATAGCTAATAAGATAAGGAAAGATAGTATCACATTCTCCAGAGCCGCAATACTTTATTCAAGTCATAAAGACAGCAGAATTAACGGCGGAAAACTTGTAAAGAGTGATCCCAACGCAAGGGAATCGTGGTTTTCTCTTGAAGAACTTGACAGGGAGACTTATGTAATAGCAAGGGATATGAAGATCGGAGAGATATCAAAACCGTTCAGAATGACCGATGAAAACGGGAACACGGTATTCAGGATCGTAAAAATTGATAACCAGATACCTGCTCATGTTGCAGATCTTAAAAATGATTTCCAGGAGATTTATACTTCCACTCTTAATAATAAGCGTTCCAAAACCTACCAGCAATGGATAGATAAAAAGATCGGTACTACCTATATCAAAATAAGTGAAGAATTCAAATCATGCGAATATGTGAACAAAGGATGGTTGAAATAGACGTTCGACATTACGGTGTACGTTTCTTGCATCTCAGACAAATCACGTTTTGCCTTTTGATAACTTTGTGTTTCCATTCATTAATATTTTCCCAGACAACCGACCAGAATAAAAAAACCAGGAAAAAGATCTATGTCATCCATACCGACAAGATGGGCCCTGATGCCAAACTTGGAAGCGACTTTAAAAAATTGCTCGGCAATGATACTATTAAAGACAACGATGTTTATATGTATTGCGATAGTGCTTATGTTAATCTTAACGCAAGATTGGTAAAGGCATTCAGTAAGGTTCACATAAAACAGGGTGACACGCTGGATTTATATGGCAATTATCTTTATTATGACGGTGGTTCGGGGAAAGCATTTGTCGAAGGGAATGTAGAACTAATTGATAAAGAGACTCATCTTTACACGAAAACTCTTAATTATGATGTTAACACTAAAATTGCCAGTTACACAGATAGCGGCAGAATAACAAATTCAAAAAANNAAGGATAGTGTTAAAGTTGTAAATCCTGATTATGTAATGTATGCAGATACAATGGATTACAATACAGAAAGTGGAACAGCATTCTTGACCGGACCCACCCGGATTATAGGTGACAGTATATACATTTACTCCGAAAAGGGGTGGTATGACACAAAGAAAGATATTTCACGTATCTGGAAGAACTCAATTATTGACAACAGAAAGCAGATAATTCATGGAGATTCTCTTTATTACAATAAAACTACCGGTTTTGGAGAGGCCTTCAGAAATGTCAGTATTGAAGACACTACAAATAAAATTCTTGTCACAGGGAATTATGCCTGGGTTTACAAAAAGCCTGAGAAATTCCTGATCACAGATAAAGCAGTCTTCATACAGGTATCAAAAAAAGACTCACTTTTTTTACATTCCGATACAATAAGTGCTATCACAATTTTTAAGACTCCAGGATCATCTTACAGGCTAATGAGGGCATTTCATAATTGCCGCATCTTCAGTAAAGATCTCCAGGCAAAATGCGATTCCCTCTCCTATTCTTTTCAGGATTCTGTCATCAGGCTATATCGGGCTCCGATAATCTGGTCGGAAGAGAGCCAGCTGACATCCGATTCAATGGCAATCTTTACAAAGAACCGGCAGACCGACAGGATGGAACTTTATAACTCTGCATTTGTTGTTGACCTTTTCGACTCAATAAGATATAATCAGATTAAAGGGAGGAACCTGACGGGTTATTTTCGTGATAATAAGATGTACAAGATCGCGATAGATGGAAATAGCGAACTGGTATACTTTCTATCTGATAAGGAAGGTCAGGTAGGATGGAATCGTGCTAAAAGTTCACGCATCGAGATTTATGTTGATAAGGGAAAAATATCGCAGATCGTTGAATTTCAGAACCCCGATGGAATTCTTAATCCACCATTGAAAGAACCTGATAAACAAAAACTTGACGGATTTAACTGGTTTGACAGCATCAGACCTAAAAATAAATCTGATATTTTCAAAAAATAAAGAAGGTTGAACCTGTAGATTCAGCCTTTCTGCTAATATTCATCCTCATTGAAGAAAAAATCATCTTTACTTGGATAATCCGGCCAGATATCTTCAATACTCTCATAGATATCACCTTCATCTTCTATCTCCTGCAGATTTTCAATAACTTCAAGCGGGGCACCTGACCTGATGGCATAATCAATAAGTTCATCCTTGGTGGCAGGCCATGGAGCATCTTCTAGTTTTGATGCTAATTCAAGTGTCCAATACATAGTCTCCCTAAAATATAGTTAGTCGTTCTTTAAAGTCTGCAAATATAAAAATTATTTTATTGAAAAAGCAATAGCTTTTTTTAAGATTTTTATTATCTTAGAGTGGCCATCTAATATCCTCAGTATCAAGCTCTAAACTCAAGGTTCGACTTAAGATAAATAAATAATCTGAAAGACGGTTCAGGAATTTATGAACTATTTCGGGCGTATATTCGGTTTCATTTAGTCTTAGAACAGACCGCTCTGCTCTTCTGCAAACACACCTGGCAATATGGCAATAAGATACAATTGTATTTCCACCTGGTAATATAAATGAATTAGTTGTAGGAAGATTGGCTTCCATTTTGTCTATTTCTGCTTCCACTGCCTGTAGACAACCTGCCTCAGGTAAAACAAATTTTAAAACAGTGTTATCCTTGTCGGATGCAAGAGCTGCTGCAGAGGCCATAAGCTGGTCCTGAATATAAATCAGGAATTCTTTTCTGTTATTATTTTCCCTTAAACTTCTGATAAGTCCGATCCATGAAATCAACTCGTCGACTGAACCATAAGCTTCAACGCGCAGACAATGCTTAGGTACACGTTTACCTCCTGATAAAGAGGTAGTTCCATCATCACCTGTGAGGGTGTAGATTTTCATAACTCCGGGATATAGAGTTGAATAGATGTAAAGATAAGAATCTGATCAGGAAACCTAGAATTTCTTATATTTTTCATTTTGAACATCCGAAGAAACCTCACCATCAATAAGCTTAATGATACGGGCAGCATGTCTGGCAATATCCTCTTCGTGAGTAACGACAATTACTGTATTTCCTTTCTTATGGATCTCATCAAGAAGACCCATAATGTCAATCGAGGTTTTACTGTCAAGGTTACCGGTTGGCTCATCAGCAAGTATAATCGAAGGTTTATTGACCAGTGCTCTTGCAATAGCAACACGCTGTCTTTGGCCACCTGATAACTCATTGGGTTTATGGGTCATACGGTCGGCCAGACCTACCTGTTCAAGAGTTTCAATCGCCATTTGTTCTCTTTCGGCTCTTGGTATTCCCGCATATATTAAAGGAAGAGTGACATTTTCAAGTGCAGTGTACCTGGGTAAGAGGTTGAAAGTCTGGAAAATAAAACCGATCTCCTTGTTCCTGATCTCAGCCAGCATATTATCTTCCATCTTACTTACATCTGTTCCGTTAAGATTGTATGTACCGCTTGTGGGGGTATCAAGACAACCAATAAGGTTCATAAGTGTTGATTTTCCTGAACCTGATGGTCCCATGATAGCAACATATTCATTCCTCTCAATAATTAATGTCAGAGATCTTAAAGCCCTGACAATCACCGAACCCACCTGGTAGTTCTTAACAATATCATGAATTTCAATTACTTTGCCCATAATGTTAAAATTTGAATGCCCGAAATTAGATTAATTAAATTAAATAAGAAATACATGGATTAATAATTTTTGTTAATATCTGATAATATAATNNTATTCCCATCCTGTAAATATCCAGGGTAAAACTTACCCTTTTATTTTTCTTTATCTCATTCCAGGCCTCCCCCATCTCACGAGAGTAATAAATATCATCAACCACAATGACGGTATTTTCATCGGAAATATTGACCATTCTGTTGAAATACTCCAGCAATGGTTCTTTTCTGTGATTTCCATCAATAAAAACCAATCCAGGTTTGACGGTTCCATTTTCAATTTCCTGTAAAACTTCCGCGAAGGAGCCTGTTAG
>PMEC01000031.1 GCA_003155705.1 Bacteroidales bacterium | reverse complement strand
CCTGCCCGCTTTTATAAATACCGTCAGGATGTGATTGCTTCAATATAATGTTTTGGCCAAAGGACTCAAGGCTGGTACCCCAAAAGGTAATAGATATAAGTATAGTAATAATATGTCTCACTATTTCAATTTTATGGGTGAGAAAGGTATTGTAAAATATTAGTAATTGCTTTCAAAATNNAACTTATTTGAACTATTGAATCCATGAAGTTCATTTATGCAGGACATTTCTTTAAATGCTCTAATAATCCTGAAAACGAACATGTTGCAACCCCAATATATTTATCAGCACCACCGTAATATACAAAAAGTTTGTCACCAATTACAACCTTGCCGCAAGGGAACACCACTCCGTTGTAAAATCCGTTAATCTCGTAATCCTCTTCCGGTTGTAGCAGCCAGTCAGGTGTACGATGAAGCACAATAGACGGATCATCAAGGTCGAGCAGCATTGCACCAAGTCTGTAATATTTATCCGGACCTACAGCATGAAAAATAGTCAGCCAACCATATTTTGTTTTGATTGGTGGAGTATTGCCTCCAATCTTATGTTCCCATTTATATTTTGATGTTGCAAGGATTTTCCCGTCTGGAAAACCAAGCAGATCATTTGCAGAAGATATCCAGATTGAAGGGTTTTTGGTTCCATATTTCTTCCCGACCCAGCTCATGGGGCGATGCATCATATAGAACTTACCGTTTATTTTTTCCGGAAAGAGTATTACATCACGGTTATCAACTGATGCATTGGTGAGACGTCCAATCCGTATGAAAGTTTTAAAATCTTTTGTTATTGCCAAACCTGTAGATGTATGGTTATCCCGCAAAATTGACGGGAAATCAAAAGGAAACTTCGGCGATTTATATTCGCGCTTTTCATTAAGCCAGTACTGTCCCGGAGGAAATGGTCTGCAAGCATAGGTTATGAAAAAGTATTCACCCATTTTTACCACCCTGGGATCTTCCACACAACCAGCATCAAATCCATCAATACTCGGGCAGAAGACCGGTTTATCAGAAACCCTGTTAAAATTATAGCCGTCCTTACTCATAGCAAGCCCAAAATAAGTGCGATGCTCGGTATCTTCACCGGCAGCACGGTATAAAAGATAAACTTCCTTTTTCTCTTCATCATACCATGCCCCCGGGTTAGTAGTAACAAGGTTTTCCCATTCATTTATGGGATTAGGTGATATTACCGGATTCCCTTTGTAACGTATCAATTTCATAATTTCAAAATACTTAACGATATAAAAACATTATAGTGAAAGAGAATATAACAAGTAAAATTGCCCAAAGCCTGAAATCTCTGTACCATTTGACCGTCTTAAAAGTAGTGGATTCTTCCTTAAAAAACTCTCTTGTCAATGTATAACCTTCAGTTTTTTCTTTCGGAGGCTTCTGGGTAAAAAGGCTTACAATTATCATAATTGCCATTGATAAAGCAAAATTCACCGGAGCCATATACAGGAAATGCATTGTCCCTAAGAAAGTATGCCTAAGACCGAAAAACATCATGAATAGAGCGATTGCAACAGTTGAAAGCAATCCTATAAACACACCGGTTCCGTTTGCCCGTTTCCAGAATAATCCAAGCATAAAGGCTGCTACCACCGGAGGGCCAACATAGGAAAGCATCTGTTGGTAATAGTTCACCAGTGTGCCAAATTTTTGGATATACGGTGCCCATACTGCTCCGAGAACCAGTATTATGACACCGGAAATCTGACCGACCCTTACTAGTTTTTTGGAATCAGCTTCTGGATTAATCTTACGATAAAAATCCATTGTAAACAGTGTAGAAATAGAATTCAGGCAACCGCTAAGACTTGCGGTGAGTGCAGAAATCATAGCCGCCAGCATAATTCCAAGCAAGCCTACAGGCATCCAGGTCGTAACCATTTTAGGGTATATACCATCAGGAGGATTTGTATCCGGAAAAGCAACAAGTGCCCTGAGAGCAGGAATAAAAATTAAATATAATGTAAACATTGTCAGAAAGCCGGTAAGCAATACTCCCTTCCTTCCATTATCCACTGACTTTGCCGAAAGGACTCTTTGAACAAGCTGCTGGTTATTTCCCCAAAAATAAAAACCAAGGATGGGTATTGCTAAAATCATAGCCGGCCATGGTACTGCCTGGTCATTTAAACCGCGTATCAGATGAAGCCTCGAAGTGTTTGCAAACCTATTAGCAAGAACATCCCAGCTTCCAACATTTTGCCAGGCAAAAAAGGCAAGTATCATTGATCCTATAATAAGAATGACTGCTTGTATAACCTCTGTTTTTATTACTGACGAAAGTCCTCCTGGAATAGTGTAAGATGCAACAATAACCGCTGATAGAATTACAGCCATTTGTATACTTACTCCTGGGAATATGATGCTGAATATCATTGCACTACCGTAAAGAGTGGCAGCAATATCCATAAAAACTCCCCCCAAAATTGATATGGAAGAAAAATAGTATTTAGCTCGAGAGTCAAATCTGCGTTCCAGAAACTCAGGCATGGTGTAAATACCCGATTTAATATAAAAAGGCAGAAATATCCAGGCAAAGAATACCAGAACCAATACTGATACCAGATTATAATTAAAAATTACCAATCCATATTTGAAGGTTGCCCCAGAATGGCCAATGAGTGTAGAGGTTGAAATACTGGCAGAAAAAAGTGATAAGCCCACCATCACCCATCCCATGTTCCTTCCTGCAAGGAAATAATCGGTTGAAGATTTATTTCTGGCATTTTTCAATCCCCACCATATAATACCGATTAAATAGACTACGATAATCGAAATGTCGATAAAGCTTACTTTAGTTAGGGAGGTCATAATAGCTGGTTTTATGTTTAGTTCTAATTATTTATTCATATCAAATAGATTCTAATAAATATGTNNCATTCTATTGAAAAATTATAATCCATTTAATGGTTTTATCAGAATGTTCTTCATCTGAGTTCAAAACAAAATCAGCTTTCCTCATCAGTTCACTTTTATCATTATAATACTCCTGGATAAAGTTTAATAATATCCAAAATGCATTACTGCGTCTGTCATAGCTTGTATGTTTTCAGGAGGCGCATCAGAATTTACAAGGCAACCAGGGCAGAGAACGAATCTGTTTTGGGCATACTTTCTGGCCGCATCAAAGATTCTTTTTGATTCGTTGATTATCATTTCAGGTGTGCCAAATGAAATCATTGATGAAGGATCGAGATTTCCCCAAACTGATGCTCGACCATTAACCGTTTGTAAAGATTTTTCAAGATTGTTTAAATGGTCAAGTTCCAGAACATCAAAACCTGTGTTGACCATTCCACCTATAATGTTATCAGTCCTTCCGCAAATATGAAGTGATATTTTCCCATCCCCGATTAATTCTTTATACCTTTTCTGGAATGGTTGAGCAAATTGCATGTACATTTCGGGTGAGATCAGTGATTCACCGGAAGCGCTGTCACCAATTGAAGTAAGGTCGGCTCCGGCTTCTATCTGAGCCTTGGCAAAGGTTACACCAGCTTGCATACATATATTCAAAGCCCCAAAGATCTGGATTATATCAGCTGTTAGCAGGTCCATCATCAATTCCTCCGAATGCCTCAACTGGAACAGGAGTCCGAAAGGTCCTTGATCTGCACG
>PMEC01000241.1:1123-17107 GCA_003155705.1 Bacteroidales bacterium | reverse complement strand
TTTACAGAATATACAGCCATGTAATCACCATGTCTGACGAAAAGTCTTCCTTTATCTATTACAGGATGTGCCCAAAAGGGTCCATCACCTTTTGTATATTGAAACGAGCTTACCAGGTCAAACTTTTCACCATTGGGTCTTACTAGTCCGACATTACCGGCTTTTTCATCAATGATATAAAGCAATCCCTCGGCAGATATTACTGCACCTTTATTAAACCAATCGAATATCCAGGCGGTCTTTCCTGTTGTCCAGTCAACGCAGATCCATCTTCCTTTTGAGTTAGTGTCATGAGTTGAACTATAGATATAATTCCCAATCAGTACCATTCCACCAACATGAGGATTTATTTCCGGGTTCTTCCAAACCAGCGTTGGTTGAGTGCCGTCAAAGCTTACCTTGATTTTTGCAGCAGTTTGTTTGTAACCATTAGCAGCAAAGAGATAACCATCACGATAAATTGGCGTATTTATATAATTCTTATTTCCTTTCCCGTCATCATTTACAGAGCCAAAATCAAACTTCCAGATAAGCTTACCATCTTTTGCATTTACGGCAATAATATATGTTTGAGTATGAGTTATGATTGCTTTGATTCCCTTTTCCTCAACCAGTAACGGATTAGTATATTGTGTGCCTTCATTTAATGGAGCTGTTTCCCATACAACTTTTCCGTCATCAACATTTAAGGCAACCATTGCAGCAACGTTTCCTCCCGGAGTTACAATTACCTTATTATCAACAATCAATGGTGATTCAGATATTCCAAACCGGGGAACTTGTGCGTTATACTTTTGATAATAATTTAATGTCCAGAGGGGTTTCCCATCTATATTATAACATGTAAGTACTCCCTGACCGCTGGTTACATATATCTTCCCATTATAAACGGTCGGAGTGCAACGGCTTTCAGGCATACTTACACCTTTTGTCATACTTCCGTATTCAGCATCCCATAATTTCTTGCCATCCTGGGTAAAAGCTACGAGTACGTCATTATCACCCTTGCTTCCGGTAATATAAATAGCATCTTTTGTCACAGTAGGGCTGGAATAACCTTTTCCGATTCCAGTTGCTTCCCACAAAAGAGTCGGGCCTGATGATGGCCAGCTCTTCATTAATCCGGTTTCTTTATAAATACCAGACCTGTCCGGTCCTCGCCATCCAATTTGCTGACCATATGAAGTATAAAAGGTTAAAATGATCAGAAATGACATGATGATAGACTTAAATAATGAACTTTTCATAAATTTTAATTTTTAAATTATGTTCTGCAATATAATAAAATGAAATGTACTAACGAGCCAAGTTTAGAGCAAAGTACGCTTCATTTAAAGCAATTAGCAATATTTAACAAAAATTAATAATTTTAGACGACCACTCATAAGTATTTCGGACCTAAAACGAGCCTGATGAAAATTAAAATTACTTTTCCTATAGCCATTTGCCTGTCAGGAACTTTGATTTCATTTCTCTCCTTAGAAAGTGAAGAAAAACGTCCTAATATAATTTACATTCTTGCTGACGATCTTGGATATGGCGACCTTAGCTGCTATGGTCAGCAGAAGTTCTCTACACCCAATATTGACAGACTGGCAAAAGAAGGGATGCTTTTTACCCAGCATTATTGCGGATGCGCTGTTTCAGCTCCATCGCGGTCAAGCCTTATGACAGGCCTTCATACAGGTCACACGCCAATAAGAGGAAATAAAAGCTGGAAGCCGGAAGGCAACTGGCCGCTTCCTTCTAAATCCTTTACTATTGCAGAAATGCTCAAGACCAGGGGTTACGTTACAGGTGCATTTGGTAAATGGGGGCTTGGATATATAGGTACTGAAGGAGATCCCAATAAGCAGGGTTTTGATGAATTCTTCGGTTATAACTGCCAGACTCTTGCTCATAACTATTATCCTGATCACCTCTGGTATAATCAGCAGGAAATCTTCCTTCATGAAAATGATAACGGAAAGACAGGAGCTTACAGCGCCGATCTGATACATAAAGCTGCTCTTAATTTTCTTGAAACTAATTCCAACAAACCCTTCTTCATTTATTACGCAACAACAATTCCTCATGCAGAGCTATCTGCAAAAGAAGAATACATGAAAATGTTCCGTGGAAAATTCCTGCCTGAAAAATCTTTCAAGGGTGTTGATAATGGTCCAACTTACCGTCTTGGCCCATACGAATCTCAGCTTGAAGTACACGCTGCCTACGCAGCAATGATAAAAGAGTTAGATGATTATGTAGGTGAAATACTGAAGAAACTCACAGAGCTTAACCTGGAGAAGAATACTATTGTGATATTTGCGTCTGACAATGGTCCACATCTCGAAGGCGGAGCTGATCCTGACTATTTCAACAGCAATGGCCATTTGAGGGGTTACAAACGCGATATGTACGAGGGCGGAATCAGAACACCAATGCTGGTAAGATGGCCTGGAATAGTGAAAGCAGGTTCTACAAGCAATCACATATCAGCATTCTGGGATATCCTGCCGACTTTTGCTGAAATAACAGGTGCTGCTATCCCGAAAGGAATCGATGGAATCTCTTTTCTCCCTGCATTAACAGGTACAAAGCAGAACGAACACGATTATCTTTACTGGGAGTTCCATGAACAGGGTGGAAAAATGGCTGTAAGGATGGGCGATTGGAAGGCAGTAAAATTAAATGTCGACACAGATCCGGAAGGGACTCCTGAATTATATGATCTCTCAAAAGATATTGGTGAAACAAAAAACACTGCGTCATCAAATCCATTGATTGTGAAGAAGATGAAAGAAATTATAAAACAGGAACATATACCATCGAAGGATTTCCCATTTGGCTTTGAGACAATTATAAAATGATTTTAATCACAACCTTCTATCATTTACCTCTCCCTAAATCCCTCCCCCAAGTGGGAGGGACTTAAAAATCAACAAATTACATCCCCCTCTCTCCTGGGAGAGGGGGATCAGAGGGGGTGAGGTCAGAAGCAGAGATGAAAAAACGTTGTGATAAAGTCATGAAGGACCAAATAGTTTATAATTTACTAAAAATGAATATAATACATCCCAACTACTTTAATCTCATTTCAAGTGCTATTGGAATACTTTCAGTGATAAATCCGCGGATGGCAAAAGCACAGGTTCCTGAAAGACCAAATATTATTATTATTTATGCTGATGACCTTGGTTACGGTGATGTAAGCTCTTACGGAGCACACAGAATAAACACACCAAATATCGACAGGGCTGCAAATCAGGGTCTCCGTTTTACAAACGCCCACTGCACTTCTGCAACAAGTACGCCATCGCGTTACTCGCTTCTTACCGGTGAATATGCATGGCGAAAAAAAGGAACCGGAGTCTTACCGGGTGATGCGTCGGCAATTATTCAACCCGGAAGGACCACTCTGGCTTCAGTTTTAAAAAATGCAGGCTATGCAACAGGTGTTGTCGGTAAATGGCATCTTGGCTTAGGTCCTCAGGGGGGGCCCGACTGGAATGGAGAAATAACATCAGGACCAATGGATATTGGCTTTGATTATAATTTTATTATCCCGGCAACAGGAGATCGTGTTCCATGTGTTTTTATTGAGAACCGAAAGGTTGTAGGTCTTGATCCAAATGACCCGATCACGGTGAACTATAAAGAAAAGGTTGGAAATGAACCTACTGGAAGAGAACATCCTGAACTTCTTAAAATGCATCCAAGTCAGGGACATGATATGACGATTGTCAACGGTATAAGCAGAATTGGTTATATGTCTGGTGGTAAGACTGCCCTCTGGGTGGACGAAAATATTGCAGATGTTATAACAGGAAAGGCTGTAAAATTCATTGAAAAAAATAAGGATAAGCCATTCTTTTTATATTTTGCTACCCATGATATCCATGTTCCCAGGGTGCCAAATCAGAGGTTTGTCGGTAAAAGCGGAATGGGACCAAGGGGAGATGCTATTCTTGAGTTTGACTGGTCGGTGGGTGAAATAATTAAAACTATTGATAATCTTAACCTTACATCCAAAACTCTAATAATAGTTACCAGTGATAATGGTCCTGTAGTTGATGATGGCTATAAAGATCATGCTGTGGAATTGCTTGGTGACCATAAGCCAGCAGGTCCTCTCAGAGGAGGGAAATACAGTGCTTACGATGGCGGGACAAGGGTTGCTTTTATCGTCAGATGGCTCGGTAAAATTGAACCAGGGACATCAGATGCTCTATTCAGTCAGATAGATTTTTTGTCAACATTTGCTGCCCTCTCAGGACAGTCTTTATCCGAGGGAGAAGCTCAGGACAGCCATAATTATCTGAACATCCTTCTTGGGAAATCAGAAAAGGGACGTGAATGGCTAGTCGAACATGCAACAAACGGAAGATTATCAATTATTAAGGGCGACTGGAAATTAATTGAACCTGGCCCCGGACCCAAAATCGATACAGCCACCAATACTGAATTGGGAAATGATCCTTTGCCGCAGCTTTACAATCTGAGAAATGACATTGGTGAGAAAAACAATGTGGCTCCGCAGAATCCTGGCATTGTTAAAGAATTAACAGATCTCCTTAAGAAAATAAAAGAAGATAAAAGACCATGATTTTAAATATATTTATTGAAGAAATTGACCATAGAGTAACATGTAGTTTCACGGAGAATCAAAAAAGCAGAACTCTGTGTCTCTCTGTTATCCCGATAGCTACCGGACTCTGTGAATCTCTGAGAAATAAAATAGATTAATCTACTTCCATGATAAACTTTAAATCTTCACTCGGACTTGGAATGGCATCCCTCGCAGCTTTCCAGGTTAATGGTCAGAAAACTCAACCTTTTAAACAATGCACACCAAATATTGTCATTATTTTGATGGACGACATGGGTTATGGCGATATTGGGAATACAGGTGCAAATCAATATGACACTCCAAATATTGACAGGCTGGCAAGCCAGGGAACACGTTTCACCTGGTACTATTGCCCGCAGGCTGTTAGCAGCGCTTCACGTACGGGTCTGCTGACAGGTTGTTATCCAAATCGTCTTGGTATTTCAGGTGCGCTTATGCCGTACTCAAAGGTCGGTATCAGCTCTGAGGAAACCACAATCGCGCAGATGCTAAAGGCAAAAGGATATCATACAGCAATATATGGCAAATGGCATCTTGGTTGTCAGAAAGAGTTTCTTCCTCTGCAGCATGGTTTCGATGAATATCTGGGACTCCCTTATTCCAACGATATGTGGCCTGTCGATTATGATGGCGTACCGATTCGTTTGAAAGACACGACCAGTGCAAAAATGCGTTATCCGCCTCTGCCTCTGATAGAAGGAAATGATAAAGTAGCTGAAATACAGACCCTTGCAGACCAGGATAAACTGACAACGATGTATACTGAAAGGGCAGTGAAATTCATTGACCAGCATAAAAACGAGCCTTTCTTTCTCTATCTTCCTCATTCAATGGTTCATGTACCGCTCGGTGTCTCTGATAAATTCAGGGGAAAGAGCAAACAGGGAATGTTCGGTGATGTAATGATGGAAGTCGACTGGTCTATTGGAGAAGTGATGAATGCTCTTGAACGGAACGGTCTTGAAAAAAATACGCTGGTGATATTTACCAGCGATAACGGACCATGGTTGAACTTTGGAAATCATGCAGGTACAACAGGCGGACTCCGTGAAGGCAAAGGGACCAGTTGGGAAGGAGGTCAGCGTGTTCCCTGTATAATAAGATGGCCCGGAGTAGTACCTGCCGGGGAAATTTGTAATAAGCTCGCCTGCGCCATTGATATCCTTCCCACGCTTGCTGCAATAACGGGCGCTCCTTTACCTGAGAAGAAAATTGACGGAGTCAGCATATTGCCATTGTTGCTTGGTGATAAAAAAGCGACACCCCGCCATGAATTATATTATTATTATCAGAGAAACAGTCTCGAAGCTGTTCAACTTGATTACTGGAAGCTTATTTTACCACATAAAGGCATTTCCTATGTCGGAGTAGCTCCGGGAAAGGATGGCTGGCCCGGTAAAACACTAAATATTGAAATGAATTCCAATGAACTCTACGATCTTAGGAGGGATCCTGGTGAAAGATATAATCTGGTACTTTATTATCCTGATACCGTAAAAAAACTGCTTAAGATCGCTAATGAAGCAAGAAAAGATCTCGGAGATGACATTACAAATTCCCCCGGTGCAAACAGGCGTAAACCAGGAACATCAAAATGAGGTTTTTCTCTCTGTGGAACTCTGTATATTCTCTGTGAAACTCTGTGAAATATAAATTATTTCTAATAATGATAAATGTTAAAACTGCATTCAAACTTGGAATTGCTTCTGCATTAACCGTAAATGCATCCAGTCAGCAACCTGCTAAACATCCCAACATAATCTATATAATGAGCGACGACCATGCTTACCAGGCAATAAGCGCTTATGGTGGTCCTCTGAAAAATTATGCGCCAACACCAAACATAGATAAGATTGCTATTTACGGGATGCGATTTAACCGTTGTCTGGTTACAAATTCATTATCAGGGCCTTGCAGAGCAGTAATCTTGACCGGTAAATACAGTCACATAAATGGATTCATTGCCAATGAAGGTCAACCGGATTTTGATGGGTCACAGCAGACATTCCCCAAGCTTCTTCAGAAAGCAGGTTATAATACGGCCATTATTGGCAAATGGCACCTCGGGTCCAATCCGACCGGGTTTGATCATTGGGATATCCTTCCCGGACAGGGATTTTATTACAACCCGGATTTTATAAATCAAAATGGAAAATATACTGAACAGGGCTATGTCACAGATATAATCACAGAAAAATGCCTAAAATGGCTGAAAGAGGCAAAGGATTCAGGAAAACCTTTTATGCTGATGATGCACCATAAGGCGCCGCATCGCGAATGGCAACCCGGCCCGGATGAACTGGAACTTTATAAAAAAACAATTTTCCCTGAACCACCTACACTCTTTGATGATTACGCAAACCGAGGAACTGCAGAAAAAACGCAGGATATGACAATTGCCAAAACAATGAGAATTGAGGAGGACCTTAAGCTGTACAAAGACAGATCAAAAATGAAAAACACTGGNNAAATATCAGCGTTATCTGCAGGATTACCTGGCATGTATTGCCGGGATTGATAAAAGTGTGGGTGAGATTCTCGAATTTCTGAAAGAAAACGGACTTGATAAGAACACTGTTGTTATTTATGCATCTGACCAGGGATTTTATCTAGGAGAACATGGGTGGTTTGATAAACGGTGGATGTTCGAACAATCTTACCGGACACCATTGATTGTAGAGTGGCCGGGAGTCACCAGGCCTGGCAGTGTAAACAACGACATGGTCTCAAACCTCGACCTGGCAGAAACTTTTCTCGATATTGCAGGAGTTAATGTTCCTGAAGATATGCAGGGGAGGAGCATGGTTGATATCTTAAAAGGCAATACACCAGCTGACTGGAGAAAGGAGCATTACTACCATTATTACGAATATCCCGGTTCTCACATGGTTAAACGCCATTACGGGATCAGCACGGAACGATATAAACTTATTCATTATTATTATGATATAGACGAATGGGAGCTTTATGATTTACAGAGTGATCCGCTTGAGATGAAAAATGTCTACAAAGATCCGGCTTATGCTACTGTCAAAGCTGATCTTCATAAAAGACTGGAGAACCTTATGGTAAAATATAAGGATTCCGACGCTCTGGCAAAATCCTTCCTGCCTAAAAAATAGCTCACCATCAAACGGCCTTGATTATGCTCATTTTTTTATGTGCATACTTCACGCTATAATTTCATATCTGACATTAGACTGGAAATATTCAGTAAAACAATTTGTTAAATCTATTGTTTTATTCTATAAACAATTTAATACAGTCTTATGAAAACACGTCAATTTGTACTCGCATCACGACCCAGCGGTTTTCCTTCCAGGGATAATTTCAGAATAGAAGATATTGTTCTAAATGAACTTAAGAACAATGAAATATTGCTTAAGTCGTGTTTTATCTCGGTAGATCCCTATATGCGAGGCAGAATGAATGATGTAAAATCTTATGCAGCTTCTTTCGAGGTTGATCAGCCCATAAAAGGAGGTGTGGTTGCCAAAGTTGTGGAAAGTAAAGATAAATCCTTTCAGGCCGGCGATTCTGTATTTGGAATGTTACCATGGGCAGAATACAGTATCGAAAAAGCAGAGAATCTAAGGAAAGTTGATACAAATATTGTTTCGCCAGGATACTACCTCGGCATTCTTGGGATGCCAGGACTTACTGCCTATTTCGGGATTATGGATATAGGAAAACCTAAATCAGGAGAAACTGTTGTAATATCAGGTGCCGCCGGAGCCGTTGGAATTGTTGCCGGGCAAATTGCCAAGACCCAGGGAGCACGCGTTGTTGGAATAACTGGTTCTGATGATAAGTGCAAACTCCTGAAAGAGAAATTCGGGTTTGATGAAGCTTTAAATTATAAAGACTCAAAGAATTTAAGAAAAGCTATCTCTGAAGTTTGTCCAAAAGGAGTGGATGTATATTATGATAATGTAGGTGGTGAAATCACTGATACAGTTATAGCTAATCTGAATTTTCATGCCAGAATAGCTTTATGCGGACAGATCTCTCTTTATAACAGTACAAGAGTTCCGATGGGCCCTGCAATTCTTCCAATGTTATTGACAAGGAGCGTTAAGCTGCAGGGATTCATAGTCAGTAATTACGCTGATCGTTTTGGTGAAGCTTTTGCCCAGCTTACATTATGGGTGAAAGATGGAACTCTTAAATATACTGAAACCATTATTGACGGTTTCGATAATTTACCTGATGCATTTTTAGGGCTTTTTGCCGGTAAGAATCAGGGGAAAATGCTGGTCAAAATCTAATACTCAATAAATAGCAGGATGAATAAAAAAATATCAAGCAAATCGATCGTTTTCATTCATGGTCTTTTTATGAATCCAAAAAGCTGGGATTCCTGGATAAAATATTACGAAACAAAAGGTTACAGCTGTTTCGCACCTGCGTATCCATTTCATGAAGGAGAACCATCTGATCTGCGCAGGAATATTAATCAGGACCTTGGAAACCTGACCTTTGGACAAGTAATCAACAGTTTGGTACAATTCATAGATAAGTTGGCTGAAGAACCCATTCTCATTGGACACTCAATCGGTGGTCTTGCAGTCCAGAAACTAATCGGATTGAATAAAGGAGTTGCAGGTATCTGTATCGATCCGGCACCCCCAAAGGGATTATTTTCTGCAAAATGGAGTTTTCTGAAAGCAAATCTTCCGACCATAAACCCTTTAAAGGGAAATTCGGTTTTCCTGCCGGATATAAAATGGTTTCAATATGCATTTTGCAATACAATGACTCTTGAGCAGACTGAAATTGAATATACCAGATTCGTAGTTCCTGAAAGCAGAAATATACCGAGAAGCAGCACAAAGAATGATGGCATTGTTGACTTCAAGAAACCTCATAATCCGATCCTGATTATTGCTGGAGAGCAAGATAATATTATTCCATCATCACTCAATAAAAAAAACTTTGAAGCTTACAAGGATAAAAATAGCAGAACTGATTTCAGGGAATTTGCTGGCAGAACTCATTATATCTGCGGGCAACAGAACTGGGAAGAAGTAGCCTCATTTATAAAAGAGTGGATTGAAGGTTTAAAATAACCCGGGAAACAGAAATTTTTTCTGCATTGAATATTTTCCTGGAACACCTGCTACAATATAAAATTTCCTATCTTGGCTATTAAAATTATTTAAAGTAATCATAGAAAAAAATATGGCCAAGCGAATTTCAACCGTATTGTTAATAATTGTGAATTTGTACTTTCCCAATTCACAATTAATTATGGCTCAAAATATAAACAAAAATCTGCCGGATATTGATTCGACTCATAAGGTAGTTCCGGTAAGGGCAACAACTCTAAAAAACGCTAACGAACAATTGCTCTATTTTACTTCGACATCCCTTCTAAATGACGATCGGCATCTTATCTTCATAACTGATCGCATGGGTAATCCGAATATTTTCATGCGAGATATGAAGACAGGGAGGGAGCGACAGCTATCTTTTAATAATGAAGGTTTTCTTAAATCTTATGTCTATTTCGATGGCAATCCATATAAAGGTTTCGGAAAAGCAAGTGTAACTGTTGATCCGTCAAATGGGTTGGTATATTATATCCAGGGACGGAATATTATGGTGGTTGATACAGCAGGCCACCAACGGATACTTGCACAGTACCCCGCCGGGCAAATGACAGCATTTACGCATGTATCTGCTGATGGATCACGGCTCTGCGTTCCTACCACTGATGCCCGTGCTTTGGATGGAGATAATATTCTTCCCGGCAAACCAAAGTATGATATAGATCAGCGGGTTCGAGAAGAAAATCTATCATCATATTTAAGAGTTTTTGATACAAAAACAGGTAAGGAGATTTTGTGTGAACAGGTTCCGAAAGAATGGATCACACATGTTCAGTTTTCACCTGTTGATAATCGTCTCATTCTCTATAATAATGAATGGCCATCGGATTGCGGAATACGAAGAGTATGGCTTTGGAATGGAAAAACACATCTTCGCATGCGGGATGAGGGTGAAGGAAGGAGCAAGGATGACTGGACCTGTCACGAGATGTGGCAGCGCGATGGCAAAGCTATTATCTATCATGGTGAATATAAAAATGGGCCGGCTTACATAGGAAGGATTAATCCGGACGGGAGTGGTCGCATTGAGATTCCGCTTCCTCAAGGTTGGAAGAGATATGGCCATTTTACAGAGGGAGCTCAAAATATGATTATTACAGATGGATATTATACCCAACCCAATGACAAAACAATCCCTAAAGCTCCTGGCAGCGGCCTTTGGATATGTTTCCTTAATGTTAACTGGGAACAGAAACATATTGAATGGATTCCATTGTGCCGGAATGGTTCTTCATGGCTTTCACAGGATGAGCATCCCCATCCGGTCTTTAATCATTCTTCTACCTTCATTTATTTCACTTCAGATATGGATGGTAAACGGGCAGTTTATAAGGTGCCAGTTCCTCAGATTAACAAATAAGGCGAGTCCCGATACCTTCCCGATAGCTATCGGGAGCCGGTTGCCTGATGTCTAAATTGTATTATATTGAATAATCTTAAAATCGAAAAGATGAAAAAGAAAATAAATTGGATACGCATCGTTTACATCCTGGGTGTAGTTGCCCTTATAATTGGTGCAATTGATCCACTTGAAGGATCTGTAGTAATAGCTGGCGGAAGCATCGCGGTTGCATTTTCGACATACCTTACACATGATAGGCATTGGAAACCATTCCTAATCTTATCTATAATGATTGTCATAGGAGTTTTCTTTCTATTCTTTTTCTCCTGGCTCGGCGGGTTTGGTGGCAGGTCGACTCTTTCCTGGTGGTGGGGTACACTTATACTTCCTTATCCCCTTGCATGGCTGACAACTATAGTCTTACTAATTATCAGGGCTTTTAAAAAACCTAAGCCACAAACGGTTATTTGAACATTTTGTAGTCGCCTATCCTGCTTCAAGAAGACATAAATATCCTGACTTAAGGAATAAGTGTAATTTTTACATTTATTATTCTGATTGTTTTTCAAAGTTAAAATTTGATTTTTTTATTTGTAAACTCAGTTTCAATAACAAGTTTATATTCAATCTTATATCTTCATCACTGGTCTCCTTCTTCACCTTTTTTAAAAATCGCTTGACAGCTTAATTATATTTTTGTCAGGTGCAGCATTAAACCCTTTCCATTTTTTTCAATCTATTAGAATTATATTGTCAATCATTTTAAATTAACCCCGGTATCTGAAAAGAGAAATCAATAAAGGCATCAGGAAAGGTGTAATTAATAGATTTATCTTGTTAGTTTAGCTATCCTGAATAACCATCGTATAAATGAAGCTATTTATCACCTGACCAATGGAACATGAAGATCTGCTTAGAAAATTAAAGTCTGGTGATAAATCTGCTTTCAATGAGTTAGTGATACTTTATGGGAACAAAGTATTAAATACATGCTATCGATTTCTGCTTGATAAAGAGGATGCTGAGGATATTTCCCAGGAAGTCTTTATTGAAGTATTTCAATCAATAAAAACATTCCGTAGCGATTCAAAACTATCAACCTGGATTTATAGAATTGCAGTAACTAAAAGTCTGGATGAAATAAAAAAACGAAATCGTAAAAAACGGATCATATCTCTTGGAAAGATGCTGCACCTCGACGATATAGCTGATTGGATTGCTGGTGGACCAATGCCTGACAAACCTATTCAGGAAAAAGAAAAAATGGATGAAATAATGAAAGCGTTGAACACTTTACCTGATAATCAGAGAGTGGCTTTCACACTAAGTAAGTTAGAAGGATATACCAATGCTGAAATCGCTGATATGATGAATAATACTGTTGAAGCAGTTGAATCATTGTTGTCGCGTGCAAAGAAGAAGGTTAGTGCTGAACTTCAGTCGATACTAAAAAATAATTAATAAAAATGCCGGAACGCAAAATAAAAATCGTCTAAATAAATAACAAATAATGAAAGAGCTGGCAATGAACGATTTAGTACTTCAAAAATTAAAAGAATATGAATCACTGGAAAGTATTAAGCCATCGGCTGGCTGGAACGAATCGCTGATGAAAAAGCTGGACTCTGCAAGGGCTCATTCAATATCATCTCATTCATTCTCAGGGTTGACAATTGCAGTTATCCTGGCTGTTCTGATTAATCTTGGATTTATTTTGAATTCAATTATTCACACTTCCAATAAGTCGCTTTATAAGGACAAAGAGTTCCAGGTAATTTCAGAAGAATTGTTGATCAATCCAATCTCTTATAAAAACTGAAAAATGGATATTTTCACACAGAAAAAATTATTAATACGCATTGTGGTTTTACTTACTGTGCTGAATATAATAATAATAGGTGCTTTGTTGTGGAAGGATTTTTTCCACAGACCACCACGACCAGAAAATCAGAATAATCCCCGCGATGTGTCAGCAATATTGCAAAGGGATTTGAATCTGACAGAAAAACAGGTTGAACAGATAAAGAATATCCGGAACGATTTTTTTCAAAAAGAAAAAGAGTTGGAAGAAACGATTCGCTCTGAAAGAGATTCTATTAATGCAACTATGTTTAATTATTATACCAATGAAGATTTGATAAGATCATTAGCTCGCAGAGTAGCTGATAATGAATACAAAATGGAACTGTTACGTTTTGATCAGGCGCAATCGTTAAAATTAATCTGCACACCAAAGCAGCTGGAAAAATTTGAGGGACTGATTATTGAAATACGCGATTTTTTCAAACAGGACGAAAAACCAAAAAGGAAATAATTCGATTCTGACGGCGGAGCTTGGAAAAACATATTCTAAATATTAAAAATAGATGAATTATGAATTCAGGAGGAACAAGGAATTTTCTAAAAAAGATATATGCCATTTTACTATTGTCACTCCTCCTTCATATCGCCTGTAGAAAAGATCAGGAGAATTCAGATTCAGGCATTGATATCAAGAATCTTTTACCCGATACCGGACAGACAATAAGCTATACCTCAACAAAAGGTGAAGATGCCGACTTCACAATAAATCCTCCTTCATATAAAGATAACGGTGATGGAACAATCACTGATAATGTTACCGGATTAATGTGGCAGAAAGCAGATGGTGGTGAAATGACATTTGAGAATGCTTTTTTGTATGTCAAAAGTGTAAATCTTGGCGGATATTCTGATTGGAGATTGCCCACCAGCTTTGAATTATTCAGTATTAATAGTTACGACAGAGTAAATCCGGCATTGAATATAAATTACTTTACAATAACTACTGCAGAATACTGGTGGACAAGTGAGACCCGTGCTGATGATGCTTCAATGGTATGGGTGGTAAATGCTGGCGGCGGTGTCGGAGCTCACCCTAAATCAGAAACAATAAGTGCAGGAGGAGTTAAACACTTTAATACCAGGGTTGTGAGAAATCCTAAAACAAATACTGGCATAACTGAACGTTATAAAGATAATGGCGACGGTACAATCTCAGACAGACTTACAGGACTGATGTGGCAGAAAAATCAATCCGCGAAAACTATGTCATGGGAAGATGCGCTAAGTTATGCGACGAACTTAACCCTCGCTGGAAAGTCTGGATGGAGGCTTCCAAATGTTAAAGAACTTCAGTCGTTGAATGACACAAAATTAATTAAACCTTCTTTCAATAAGAGCTATTTCACAGGCATATCCTCCGGAAACTACTGGTCCTCAACTACATTGGTCCAGACTCCCACAAAAGCATGGGATATAAATGTTGATTACGGCATCGTTTCATACAGTGATAAAACATTGAAGGAAAACGTTTTATGCGTAAAATGAAGCTGATTAAGGAATTAGAAATTAGAAATAAGACATTAAGGAAAATGAGGATGTTAAATTATTTTATAGTTCAGGCAGTATTTCTGACCATCCTTATTACATCTTGCAAGAAGCATACTGATGTAACTAACCTGGACAATAATGTTTTAGAAGTGCAACTGCCTGCTGNNAATAAGCAATTCCTCGAATATCTCAATGGTTCATTTAAGAATGGTTCAATTGAAGTCAGGAATAATATGGTTTATGCAGTTGGTGGCAATGATATTTATTACCTGACATACCAGTATTCATCTTATTATAGTATTGGTTTTGACGGGAGTACTTTTTCAATAAAAGATTTCAGGGCGAACCATCCTGTTGTAGGCGTAATGTGGTGCGGAGCTGCTGCCTATTGTAATTGGTTAAGCACACAAAAAGGACTTAGCCAATGCTACAATCTCTCAACATGGGTATGTGATTTTACAAAAAATGGTTATCGCCTTCCGACTGAGGCGGAATGGGAATATGCTGCGAGAGGAGGACATACAAATCCTTATTACAATTATCCAAATGGAAATACTATCGATATTACGAGCGTAAATCTGCCAAATTCTAAAGATCCGTATGAAACTGGTGATTATCCAAATACAACTCCTGTTGGATTCTATGATGGCAAACTGAAACTAAAAGATGATTATAACTGGCCGGGAAGCGCCATAAGCTACCAGACTTCAAACGGAGCTAATGGTTTTGGCCTTTATGACATGGAAGGGAACGCCTGGGAATTTGTAAATGACTGGTATGGACAGGACTACTACAGTATAAGTCCCTATGATAACCCCAAAGGCCCCGACACGGGATTCATTATGCCTGATGGAAAACCATACAGGGGCATGCGTGGAGGAAACTGGTACAACGGGCTTGTTACGAACGGAGTAAATGATGGACATTCGAGAGTATCAAACCGTAATCCTTCGTATTATCGTGGTCCCCAGGATCCGAATCATCCTTATTATCATCTTGGCTTCAGAGTAGTTCATAACTAATTAAATTTCAATCTATTTCAACCTATTTCAACTTNNATTTTTTTTCTTTCATGTAAAAAGAAAGACGATATAACAGATCAAACTACTGTCACAAATACTGTAGGTCTGTTTCTGAACAATACATCCAAAGTTTCAAGCGGATATGTCCTTTTTGCGCCCAAGCAATATACAGCTACATATCTGATCAATAACGAGGGCAGGTTAGTTCATAAATGGACCGCAAGCAAATATCCTCCGGGGCAATCGGTCTATCTCATCGAGAATGGAGATTTGCTCCGTTCATGTATGACCAAAGGCACCCTTAGTACCGGTGGAGGAGAGGGAGGCAGAGTTGAAGAATATGATTGGAATGATAACCTGGTCTGGCAGCTCGATTATTCAACAAGCACATATATGCAACATCATGACATACGACGCCTGCCAAACGGAAATATCATAATGCTCGTTATTGAGAAAAAAACTTATGCTGAGTGCATTGCAGCAGGTTTTAATCCGGGTAGTTTCCAGTCCGACATTACACAAAAAGGAATGATGCTTCCTGACTAT
>PMEC01000241.1:0-1029 GCA_003155705.1 Bacteroidales bacterium | reverse complement strand
GGGGAAAAGGAGGCGATCTTCTTTATCGCTGGGGAAATCCAGTCGCCTATGGAACAGGAAGTTCCAGCGATCAGAAACTGTTTCAGCAACACGATGCTGAATGGATCCTAACTGGATGCCCAGGAGCCGGTGATATTACAATATTCAATAATGGTATTGGACGGAATTATTCAACAATAGATCAGATAACAACTCCGGTTGATGCAAATGGAAATTATACTTTTATGTCAGGATCAATGTTTGGTCCAACGAGTCTTTCCTGGACTTACATGGCAAATCCGCCGACATCAATGTATGCAGAGGATATTTCCGGTGCATACCGTTTGCCAAATGGGAATACCTTAATTAATGTTGGCCCTCTTGGAACATTTATAGAAGTAACCTCTTCAGGCGAAATTGTCTGGAAATATATATGCCCGGTTGATTTAACGGGACCAATTACCCAGGGTGATTCAATTCCGGATGATGCAAGCCATCCGGGTGAAAAAATGAATTCTGTGTTCCGTATTTATAAATATCCTCTCACTTATGCCGCATTTACAGGGAAAACACTGACACCCGGAGACTTTGTAGAGATACCTGCAAAATAGCCAAATGAATACATTACTAACCAGAAGATTATAAGTATCGCTTTAATAATCAAATATTATTATTCATGAAGAAAATCTTCTTTCTGACATGCTTTTTGATTTGTACTATTACGGCATTTGCTCAGGAAAATTTTATGATTCCAACAGAAACACGCTATTGGGATGCCTCAAGAGCATATAGTGGCTATACTTTGTTTGGATCGGGGGGTACTTCATATTTAATTGACATGGAGGGACATGTAATACATTCCTGGAAGATCGGTACAAACCCGCGTTTCACGGAAGGGGGTACAATCCTTGATGCTACCGGAGGTAATCCGAGTAATTCCAATACATGGAAAGAGCTTGACTGGAGTGGAAATACAGTATGGCAATATACCGAGGCACGTTCAACTTATCACGCACATCATGATTTTGAGAAAATATATAATCCTAAGCT
>PMEC01000201.1 GCA_003155705.1 Bacteroidales bacterium | reverse complement strand
AAAATGGCAGATTATGTCATTGATCTTGGACGTGAAGGAGGAAAGGAGGGAGGCGACCTTGTTTTTTCCGGCACTCCGGAAGCTTTGGCAAACTGCCCTGAAAGCTATACAGGAATTTTCCTTAAGTCAGAGCTTAAGGCATAAGAATTTAACTATANNCAGATCTTATAAAAGATGCATTTGAACAGAAAACCTGGCATGAGATACATACAACCGATTCATGGAGAGTATTCAAAATTATTTCGGAACTGGTTGAAGGATTTGAAAAACTTGCCCGCATAGGTCCTTGTGTATCTATCTTTGGTTCAGCACGTACTCATTACAATGACAAGCATTACAGACTTGCTGAAGATATTGCATTCAAACTTACTCAGAAAGGGTATGGAGTTATAACCGGAGGTGGACCCGGTATCATGGAAGCTGCAAATAAAGGAGCTGCAAGGGGTAAAGGCAAATCAGTCGGTATTAATATTGATCTGCCTTTTGAGCAAAAGCCAAATCCGTACATAGATGCAGATAAGCTTATAACATTCGACCATTTCTTCGTCAGAAAGTTAATGTTCATGAAATATGCCCAGGGTTTTATTGTTCTTCCAGGCGGATTTGGAACTTTTGATGAACTGTTCGAAGCCATAACTCTTATCCAGACAAGGAAGATCGGCAAATTCCCTATAATCCTGGTCGGAATCAAATACTGGAAAGGGCTTCTTGACTGGATAAAGGAAGAAATGCTGGAGGAGGAACATAACATTTCTCCTGAAGATCTGAACATTTTCACCATGGTAGATACTTCTGATGAAGCTGTAAATTATATCGTTAAGTTTTACTCAAGATACCTGCTGAGTCCAAACTTTTAAGATTGCGGACTGCGGAATGCGGATTGCGGAATTGGCTTCGCTGAGCTCTCCGCCGATGGGCGAATCGGTTCGGATTCCGAATTTGGCGTTTAATCCGAAATCCGAAATCCAAGATCCGAAATTTACCTTCACTTCTTCATCATTCGATCCATCTCCCGTGTTGCATCTTTGCGTTTGAGAGTCTCACGTTTATCATACTCCTTTTTACCCTTCGAAACGGCTATCTCAGCTTTTGCCAGTCCACGGTCATTAATAAACACTTTAATGACGACAATTGTATAACCGGTCTCTTTTACCTTTCTCTCAATTTTTTTAAGCTCTTGCCCAGTCAGTAGTAACTTCCTCTCTCTCAGTGGATCGTGATTATTTATATTTCCCCACCAGTATTCTGAAATGTGCATTCCCTTTATGTAAAGCTCACCTTTTCTGAAGAGACAATAAGAGTCCACAAGTGTTGCTTTACCTAACCTTATAGATTTTATTTCAGTCCCTGTCAGTTTTATACCGGCAACGAATTTATCCAGGAATTCGTAATCATGAGAGGCTTTTTTATTCCTGATTACAATATTACCTGAGCTGCCTTTCATCGGAGAAGGTGATGAATAATCGTAAAGGAAATTCTGTCAGTCAATGCTGTAATAACCCAATTGCCGGTAAAGAAAATTCCTGTTACAAATATGAAGATTGCTATAAGCATCGGCATCTTTTTGTAATCGGGCGGAAGAAGCAGTTTTTCGGCACCTGTCCAGAATATATACATGCCATATAATGATAGTATATTNNAAAGAATAGACAATCAGTCTGAAAGATAAAGTGAAGTTCTTACCCAGATCGAGCGGTTTTGTAATCTCACCCAGAACCAGGGCTGATGAATAGGTTACGAACAATAGAAGTATAAAATATTTAACCCCGGTGAAGATTGAATAAATAACAGATAACTTTGAATTTGTGAAAATAAAGGATCCCAGAAAGGCGGCAATGGTTACTAATACAATTAATGGAAATAAGAAATTGTTTCTCAGATCCTTATCAGACCTGTTTTCAGTAAGGATAATATCCCACGCTTTTTCAGGAGTAAAAATAATTTTTAAAAAACTCTTGTAGAAAAACTTGTAATCCATAATTTCTGAGGCTTTCTTGCCTGGCAAAATTAAATAAATTTATCATTAACTTGCTTTATTATAAAAACCTTTATCCGATCAATAGAATTATGGCAATTAATTATGATCTGCTTGTGATTACCGGACCAACTGCTTCCGGTAAAACTGTCCTGGCAGCTTCTGTTGCTTACAGATTGAATGGAGAGATCATAAGTGCAGATTCACGACAGATATACAGGGAAATGAATATCGGCACAGGGAAAGATTATGATGATTATATAGTAAACGGTAATCTAATTCCTGTACACCTGATAGATATCGCTGATTCTGGTTCCAGGTTCAATGTTTTTGAATACCAGCAGTGTTTTCTGAAAGCCTTTCAGGATATTAAAAGCAGAAATAAATTTCCGGTGGTCTGTGGTGGCTCAGGTATGTATGTTGATAGTATCGTCAGTAGTTATAAACTGATGGAAGTGCCTCCGGATGAAGCTCTTAGGAAGGATCTGGAAGAAAAAACAATTGAGGAACTGACTGATATCCTTCGTTCTTATAAGAATCTTCATAATACTACAGATGTTGATACCAGACAAAGGGCCATCAGGGCGATAGAAATTGAACAATATTATTTGGACAATAAAGAGTCCGAAACTGATCTTCCAACTTTCAGGTCGCTGGTAATTGGGGTCAGATATGACAGGGAATCAAGACGCAGGAGGATTTCCCAGAGATTAAAAGAAAGACTGGAACATGGGATGATTGAGGAAGTGCAGACACTTATAAATAAAGGTGTTCCAGTTGAAACGCTGATTTATTATGGCCTTGAATATAAATTTGTTACACTATACCTGACAGGCAAAATGCCATATGAAGAAATGTTTTGCAGGCTGGAGGTCGCTATCCATCAGTTTGCCAAAAGACAGATGACATGGTTCAGAGGGATGGAACGGCGAGGTATTCATATCCACTGGATCGATGGAGATATACCGACAGCTGAGAAGGTCCAGAAGATTATTGAGCTTCTCGCATAAACTACAAACTTCTTCTATTGTATAATCAACCTCATCCCCCGGCCCCTTCTCCCAGGGGAGAAGGGGAGTAAGATACAGTAGATTAACATATTAGGCCCTTCTCCCTTGGGAGAGGGGTTGGGGTGAGGTCTACTTCAAATACTTATCCAGCCACTCAAAAAACTCCCTTTGCCAGACGACTGCATCCTGGGGTTTGGTAACCCAATGGCATTCGTCCTCAAAGAAAAGAAGTCTGCTCGGAACACCATGAAGCTGCGCAGCTGTGAATGCCTCCATACTCTGAGTATAGGGTATCCTGAAATCATTCTGTCCGGTAATTATTAGTATAGGTGTTGTCCATTTATTGACCATGAGATGTGGAGAGAATTTGTAGCTTGGCTTGTTTTCCCAATAAGGGCCTCCATAATCTTTGTCGGGAAACCATATTTCCTCCGTCGATCCATACTCGCTTTCGAAATTGAATACCCCGCAATGGGCAACAAAAGCTTTGAACCTTCCCTGGTGAATTCCGGCAAGGTAATAAATAGAAAACCCGCCATAACTTGCCCCGATTGCACCAAGCCTGTTTGCGTCAACAAATGGTTCTTTTGCCATTGCATCGGTAGCATCGAGATAGTCCTGCATATTTTTTCCTCCATAATCACCTGAAATCTGTTCTTTCCATGCCTGACCAAATCCGGAAACCCCACGACGGTTTGGAGCAAATACAATGTAGCCTTTTGCGGCAATCATCTGCATATTCCACCTGTACGACCAGAATTGATCGAGGGCAGATTGCGGACCACCTTCACAGAAAAGCAATGCAGGATATTTTTTTGACGGGTCAAAGTCGGGGGGATAGATAACCCACATCTGCAGGTTCTGTTTATCTTTGGTTTTGATATATTTCTCTTCAACCTTACCCATCCTTATGTTATCATATATATATTTATTTATGAAAGAAATCTGTTTAACTTCTCCAGTCTTCATGTCAATTCTTGATATTTCAGGTGCCATCGACATTGAAAAAAGTTCCGAAACAAACACACCTGACTTAAGATTGAGAGGCCCGAGATCATGTACTCCTTCAGTTACCTTTAATACACTTTTCCCCTCAAGGTCAGTCTTGAAGATCTGGGCGGTACCAAGGTTAGAACAAGTGAAAAATAAAGTTTTGTTGTCCTCCCATATAATATTCGCAACATCAAAATCCCAACCCTTCGATATCCAGGTTCTGCTTCCATTTTTAATATTGTAAACAAATAACCTGTCGAGATCTGACTCATAGCCATCTCTTTCCATGCTTTGATACGCAATCATTGAACCATCAGGGGAGAAGACCGGGGATCTGTCATAGCCCGGGTTGCCGGCAGAAATATTGACTTCCTTTCCTGATGCAATATCATAAAGGTAAATGTCTGAATTAGTGCTTACTGCGTCTCCCTTGCCATGCAGTCTTTTGGTAGTATAGGCTAATGATTTTCCATCTGGACTCCAGGATATTTCACCTTCGTCAAAAAAGGGAGCTAACGGCGATTCAAATCTTTGTCCCTGCATGATATCCTTTTCGCCAGTTACGCTCTTACCATCAAAGGCAGCAACTANNTTAATTCTTTTTGTAAAATATATTTTATCATTAGAAGGTGAGACATTGAACATCTCAAAATCTGACAATCCTGTTACCATTTTCTGATCAGAACCATCCGGTTTCATTGTCCAAAGGTTCCCTTTTTTTACAAAGGCTATCATTTTTCCATCAGAGAGCCACTGAGGTGAGCTGCCGTCATCAGAGGTAAGCTGGATGGATTCACCCCCTGATGAAGGTATTTTATAAATATTGGTTCTTCTTGCTTCGGTCTGCAGATCAATCTGAGTTTGAGTATATAAAACAGTTGATCCATCAGGAGATAAAGCAAAAGTGCCCAGCCGGCTGAATTTCCACATTATTTCAGGAGTCATTACTCCGCCTTTTTTCTCAGAATCAGCGAGCTGAACAGAGAACTGGTTCTGAGATGGCTGACTTACAGGCGCTTTCTGTTTACATGAAACTGACAAAAGAAAAATCAGAAGGATTGATAAGATTATATTTTTTTTCATTGGAATATGATTATTTTTTCAATGCCTCCATGATCTTAAGCTTCAGTTCATCATAAAGTTCAGGATTGTCCTTAAGTATTTGCTTGACTGCATCCCGTCCCTGTCCTAGTTTGGTATCTCCATAGCTGAACCATGAACCGCTTTTTTTTATGATCTCAAAGTCAACACCCAGATCAACAATCTCTCCGAGCTGTGAAATACCTTCCCCAAAGAGAATATCGAAATCAGCTTTTCTGAAAGGTGGTGCGAGTTTGTTTTTTACGATTTTAGCTCTGGTTCTGTTGCCAATAACTTCTTCACCCTCTTTAATCTGGCTGGTTCTGCGAATATCAACCCTTACAGATGCGTAGAATTTAAGTGCATTCCCACCGGTCGTTGTCTCAGGGCTGCCGAACATAACGCCGATCTTATCCCTGAGCTGATTAATAAAGACACAGGAGGTATTTGTTCTGTTGATATTGGCCGTAAGTTTCCTGAGAGCCTGGGACATAAGTCTTGCCTGAAGCCCCATTTTCGAATCACCCATTTCACCTTCAATCTCTGCCTTTGGAGTTAGTGCCGCAACAGAGTCAATCACAACAATATCGAGTGCACCTGATCTGATAAGATGGTCAGCTATTTCAAGAGCCTGTTCCCCGTTGTCTGGTTGTGATATCAAAAGATTCTCAACATCAACGCCCAGTTTTTCTGCATAATTACGGTCGAAAGTATGTTCGGCATCAATTATGGCAGCTATTCCTCCATTTTTCTGGGCCTCAGCAATTGCATGGATTGCAAGTGTAGTTTTGCCTGAAGCTTCAGGACCATAAATCTCTATTACCCGGCCTCTTGGAAAACCACCAATACCAAGTGCTGCATCAAGTCCTATTGATCCTGAAGAAATTACCTGGATATTATCAACGGCATGGTCGCCAAGCTTCATAATAGTTCCTCTGCCAAAATCTTTTTCAATTTTCCCCAGTGTAACTTCCAGGGCCTTAAGCTTATCTTTGTTAANNTCTTTACGTTCGTTGCTCATACTATTTAATTTTATTTGTTGTACAATTTGAATATTTGTTCGGTATGATTTGCAGTATCAACCTTTGATATGATCTTTTCTATGATTCCTTTTTCATCGATGATAAATGTGGTTCTCAGGACACCCGTAACAGTTTTGCTATACATCTTTTTTTCACCCCAGGCACCATAAGAATTCAATATTTTTCTTTCAGGATCGGCTATTAATGGGAATAAAAGGGAGTATTTTCCGGCAAAACCCTTGTGCGACTTTTCATTATCAGGGCTTACTCCAATTACCTTGTACCCGCTTTTCAGAAGACCTTCATAATTATCCCGAAGGTTGCAAGCTTCTGCGGTGCATCCTGGTGTATTGTCTTTAGGATAAAAATATAGAATCACTTTTTTACCTAAAAAGTCAAGCAGTTGTATTTTATTATTGTTCTGGTCTATTCCTTCAAACGCCGGTGCTTTCTGACCTTCTTTCAGATGAGTCATAGATCTATTTATTTTGTTATTACTTGTAAAATTACGAAGTTTGAACTGTTTTTTAAAGAAAATGAGTCATTTGTTATTAACATAAGCATTAATGGCTTAGAGATTTAAATCTATTTTAATACATTGAATATTAAATATTTGTGATAAACTACCTGAACATAATACGGAGCCGGGCTGAAAATAAATCTCTGTTTATTCTGGCATTATTCTTCGTTTTTTCGTTTTCTGATGGCTTTTCTCAGAATTCGAAGCCTAAACCAACTAGGCAATCGGCGCTTGATGCATTTTCGAAGGAAGATTTTGAGAAGGCTTTTATCCAGTTCAATGAATTATCAATCAATTATCCGGGAGATCCGCTTTATAAATACTATTCAGGGGTGTCGCTTGTTAAGCTTGAAAGAGATCCCCCGAAGGCAATCTCTTTACTTAAGGAAGCACAACAGGAATCGGGAGCTATTAGGACGATCCCATCTGATGGATTGTTTTACCTGGGAAGAGCTCAGCAAATGAACGGAGATTTCGGTGGAGCAATAAACTCATATAACCTTTATACAGAGCAGGTCGGAAAAAGAACAGCCAAGGAAAATTTGACTCCTCAGTTTATTCAGCAATGCAGTGAAAAGAAAGGAGAACTTATTCCAAAGAAAACAGCTAATAAGGCGATAATTAAAAATGACAACAGACAACAGGTTGATTCTGGAAGGGTCAGTTTCACTGCAAAGATTGAAAAGAATTATTCTGATTCCTTAAGTAGAATGGATAGATCTATATCCCCGGAATATGAGAAACTGATTGACGAATCTTTGAATTACCAGTTCAGTGCGGATTCAATAAAGAGACTTTCAGATCTTTACAGGAAACAATATGAAAATGCTCTGGCTACAGATAAGCCTGCACTGAAAACAAAAATTTCTGAAGCTGAACAGCTTGCCGGTGTCAATCAGAAACTTGCAGATGAAAAAGTACTTGAGGCAGAAACTCTGACAAAAATAAAATCGGGACGCGAAGTACCTGATGAGAAAAAAATCAAACCCGATTCAACCGTTGCTAAAAAGGATATTATCCCAATTACCAAATTAGCAGGATCAGACGTAATAGGAGATACTTTATCTGCCAAAAAAAGTGGGGCACCTATAAAGGACATTATGCAAAAGGCTGATAATAATATACTTAAAGATACTGTAAGTCAATTAGTTACAAGAGATAACACTGTGGCCTCATTATTAAAAAATACAGGGATTTATTCTCTGTTTGAGGTTGCTGCAAAACCGATATATGCTGTCAATGAGAAGGTTACTGTCAATCCTGATATTCCTGATGGACTCATATACCGTATTCAGCTTGCAGTCTTCAGGAATCCTGTAGATAAGATATATTTTAAGGGAGTTACTCCCGTATATGGTTTTAAGAGTAATGTTTCTGATATGACAAATTACTATGCCGGGATGTTCAGAAAATATGAAGATGCCTCAAAAGCTCTTGTAAAAGTTAAGTCAGCCGGTTTTAAAGATGCATTTATTGTTGCTTTGGTCGATAAGAAGATTGTTTCTGCTGAAAGGGCGGCCATCCTGGAAAAGGAGTGGGGAAATAAGCCTTTTGAAAATATTTTAGTCCCGAAAATTTCTGATGCTCCCAGGGATACAATCCCTCAAACTCTTATATTCAGAGTGGAGGTCACAAAATCTCAAAAGCCTTTAAGTAATGAGCAACTGGACAATTTAAAGAGGCTTGCAGGGAACAGGGGACTTGAAATTATTAAAAATGATTCGGGACAGAGTATTTATCTGATCGGAAAATTCTTTACTTTTGAAAGTGCTGCAGAATATGCAGATCTTCTTGCCAGGAACGGACAGAAGGAAGCTAAAGTTGCGGCATACCTTGGCAAGAGGGAAATACCGGTTGAGACGGCAAAACAACTTTTTGATAAATTCTGAATGAAAGGAGAGGCATTACATAAGAAGGATTCGCTTAAAAAAGATGAAGAAAAATACATCCTTATTCTTTATAATGATGATGTAAATACTTTTACACATGTCATAAAATCGCTGGTTGAAGTGTGTGGCCA
>PMEC01000196.1 GCA_003155705.1 Bacteroidales bacterium | reverse complement strand
TCCTTTGTGATCCTTTGTGGTTCAATGATTTAGGTTTAACCACAAAGGAACACTAAGGTTTGCACGAAGGTTCACAAAGTAGTTCTTAAAAAGCCCAATTCCAATAGTAATAAATTTCTTCTAAAGATCGAGCAAATCAATCAAATAGATAAGCGAAGCTGATGCAGCGCTTCCCAACTGAANNCTGATATTGTATGGTAGAAAATATGATGATAAAGCGATCAGCTTATCAAGCCTGGCTCCTTCAGCATCAAAACTAAATCCTCTCGGAGTCATAACTCCCCGATCAGATTCAAGGGCAACGTACTGTATCTCATCTTTTCTTTTAGCCTCTTCCGCATATGTTTTCCCACCAGTGCCAGTCATTTCCTCATTCATAAACATAACCGCTCTTACTGTTCGTTTTGGTCTGATTCCCAGCTTCTTGAATATTCTTATCATCTCGATAGCCTGGATACACCCTCCGCCATCATCGACAGCTCCTTCACCTATGTCCCACGCATCCAGGTGCCCTCCGACTGAAAAAAACTCATTTGGCTTTTGTTTCCCTCGAATCTCTCCTATAACATTATATGACCAGGTTTCCGGCAAATTTTTGCATGTCGAAATAAGATGAATAGTCAGTTCAGGATCTGATTTAAGCCATTGGCTCAATAACTCAGCGCCGATTGTTGAAACTGCAACTGCGGGTATTTTTGTCACATTTTCCTCATAACGGTTGACTCCGGTATGTGGGAAGTTATCGAGGGCCTGTGTAGCCGATCTTACAATGACAGCAACAGCACCATACTTTGAAGCTTCTGAAGCTCCCTGAGTCCGCTGGTTTACAGCGCCGGAATAACCTGCAAATGAATTTATAAGTTTATTATCTGCAGGCCGGTTAAAAAATACAATTTTCCCTTCAATATTATTCTTTCCTATCTGTTTAAGCTCTTCAAAATCATGAACTTCTATAACTTTCTTTATTAATCCCTCAGAAGGAGTGCCNNATCCGGCACTTTTCAAAACCACGTTCCCAGTGAGGAACCGGCACCTTTTGAAGCCATACACTATCGGCTCCTGCTTTAATCAGGGATTGCCTTGTATACTCCACTGCTTTAGCGGCTGCAGATGAACCTGGTATTCTGCCTTTTGTATTTTTACAGAGGTACTCAAGCTGACTAAAAGCAGTTTTATCTGAAAGGGCTTCATCAAATATTGATCTCATTGTCTTTTCAGCTTCCTGTGGAAACAATGGAAGTGAAATAATAAGTGTAAAAAATACATTTATTATATACCTCATTATCTTCATATTACACATCTATTTTTGCGTATTTGGCATGTGTCTCGATAAATTCCCTGCGCGGAGGAACCTCATCACCCATTAGCATGGAGAATATATGATCGGCTTCAGCGGCACTTTCGATTGTGACCTGACGCAGGGTACGCGTTTCGGGGTTCATTGTTGTACTCCAAAGCTGTTCCGCATTCATTTCACCAAGACCTTTGTATCTCTGGATATTAACTGAAGATTCCTTTCCCTGCCCCAATTCAGCCACAATTGCATTTCTTTCCTCTTCAGTCCAGCAATACCGTTCTGTTTTTCCCTTCTTTACCAGGTACAAAGGAGGAGTTGCAATATAAATATTACCGCCCTTAATAAGGTCCTGCATATATCTGAAAAAGAAGGTCATTATCAATGTTGTGATATGAGATCCGTCAACATCGGCATCGGTCATGATAATGATTTTATGATAGCGCAGTCCTGCAATATTGAGAGCCTTACTGTCGTCGTCAGTGCCGATGTTTACACCCAGCGCAGTAAAGATGTTCTTAATCTCCTCGCTATCATATATTTTATGCTGCATTGCCTTCTCAACATTCAGTATCTTACCTCTGAGGGGCAGAATCGCCTGAAAGCTGCGGTCGCGACCCTGTTTTGCAGTACCACCCGCAGAATCGCCCTCCACGAGGTAAATCTCGCAATTGACCGGGTCTCTGTCTGCACAATCAGCCAGTTTCCCGGGGAGGCCTGATCCGGACAAAACATTTTTGCGTTGAACCAGTTCCCTTGCTTTACGGGCTGCATGTCTCGCAGTTGCGGCCAAAATCACTTTCTGCACAATCAGTCTTGCATCTTTAGGGTTCTCCTCAAGATAGTTTGAAAGCATTGTACTGACAGCCTGATCGACGGCTCCGATAACTTCAGAGTTACCAAGTTTTGTTTTTGTCTGTCCTTCAAACTGGGGCTCAGCGACCTTCACAGAAATAATTGCTGTAAGTCCTTCACGGAAATCATCGCCATTAATATCAAACTTAAGTTTCGTTGTAGCGCCTGAGTCCTCGGCGTACTTTTTAAGTGTTCGCGTCAATCCTCTTCTAAAGCCTGCCAGGTGTGTGCCGCCTTCGATTGTATTTATATTATTGACATATGAATGGACATTTTCTGAAAAAGAGGTATTATATTGAAGGGCAATTTCAACAGGAATATCAGTTTTATCGCTTGAAATATAGATTGGCCTTTCGATAAGACGTTCCCTGTTATCATCGAGATAAGCAACAAACTCTCTTAGTCCATCCTCAGAACGAAATTCTTCATATCTTGGTTTTCCTCCGTTCCCGTTTTCTACCAATTCACGCATGTCTTTAATCGTAAGGAGAATACCCTTATTTAGGAAAGCAAGTTCACGCAGGCGTGCAGAAAGTATTTCAAAATTAAACTCGGTAGTCTGAAATATTATTGCATCGGGTGTAAAAGTGATTATTGTACCTGATTTGTCAGATTTGCCCATCTCCTCAACTTCTGTCACAGGCTTCCCCTTTTCATATTCCTGTTTAAATATTTTACCCTCGCGCATAACAACAGCCTTAAGGTGAGCTGAAAGCCCATTGACAACAGATACACCGACACCATGAAGTCCTCCGGATACTTTATAAGAATCCTTATCAAACTTTCCACCTGCATGAAGAACTGTCATTACTACTTCAAGAGCAGATTTCTGTTCCTTTTCAATAATACCGGTAGGAATTCCCCTTCCATTATCGATAACTGTAACTGAATCATCCTCATGAATAATTACATCGATCTGAGAGCAAAAACCGCCAAGAGCTTCGTCGATAGAATTATCAATTACCTCATATACAAGATGATGCAAACCCTTTACCCCAATATCCCCGATATACATTGCGGGTCTTTTCCTGACCGCTTCCAGGCCTTCAAGTACCTGAATATTATCGGCAGAATAATCAATACTATCCTGTGCTTTTTTTTCAATCTCGTTCATTATTCCTTCTATTATTAATCATACAAGTCCCCAAAATCCTAAGGTACCGGAGCAGCAAAAAAGGATGAGAAAGGATACTCAAAATAGTTTATCCTGAAATATATTTTTTAAACTATCTTTTTAATGAAGTTTATTCTATTTTTTACATCCCATTCCGTCATCTCGGCCAACCACTCTTTCCCCGATATAAATAATTGATTATATGAATATTATTTAACGATGTAAAGATACGGATTTCTAACGGTTTTTACTTAAAAATATGTTAAAAAAACAGGCTTTTTTTAACAAAAAATAAACATTAAAACAGGGTACTCGGTGATAGGTGCTGGGCCACTCGGTGCTCGGTTCCTTGTACTCCGTCTGTTTTTCACCCTTTTGACTTTTATCTTTTATCTTCTCTATTTATCTTTCAACCTCCCAATCACCCAATCACCCAATCTCCCCCTCTCCCATTCTCAATCTAAAGACTATAGGTAAACCCAACAAGACACATGAATCTCTGTGAAGGATAAAAGGCCCATTCATAAAAGCGGTTGAATGAGATATTATTAAGTTTCATCCAGAATGAAAGTGTCTTAGTATACCTGTACTCTGCACTCAGATTAATATTGAATGTTGCCGGGATATCAACTATACCAGATGTTGATCCAGCCACATTAATATCTTCTGTTGTGACCAGTGCTTTGCGTTTTCCTAAAGCATTGAGGTTTACTCCTGCAATAATCTTATTCATTAGGTTGTATTTAAGACCTATCGATGCATCCCAATCAGGCTTATTCCAGGCAAAATCATTATTCGTAAGTGTGTACCTGTACCAGTCCCCTTCTCCATTAAATGAAATAAGATCAGCTATTTTTCCACTCATCTCACCATGAATATTCAATATCTCTCCGTCATCAGTTATAGGAATGAAGAAATTGCCTCTATGAGAAGTCGATGGATCACCCGTTATAACATAATTTGAAAACATAAGCATGTCATTAACTACTGAATATGAAGTCGATAACTGATAATTTCCCTCCATTCCTGTACTTCCTGTCAACCCTGCTTTCGCAATAATAGAATAATCAGTATTAGGTATTTTAAAGATAGTCAGATCTGGAAAAATGAACGGATTTTCTCCTATTACATTAAGGGGTTCATTTTTCACCAGTTTTCCTGATAAATCGGCAAAAAATCCCACATAAGAAGGAACTATGTTAAATCTGAAATCCAGATCAGGATAAACATGAAATTTTGCTGATTCAGTCATTCCTTTATCAAGCAACGCCTGAAAACCCACTTTAACGGACCACTCATTAGTTCTTTTTTTAATGAATGGACTCAAAGCTGCTATATACCGTGGATCAGAATAGACAGAGTCCGAATAACTGAAATAATCAAACTCAAGTCCTGATCCCGCATAAAAGCCTTTATAGGATTTTGCCATCAGACCAGTAAAATCGACATTGTGCTGATAAAGCTTGGGTGTGTCATAAAAGAAGTTGTAGGCAAGGCCAAAATCATAAGATAGACTTGAAGAATCAAGTTTTGTTGATGCCAGACCTATTTTGGCACCGGTATTAAGATAGTTAAGTCTTATATCTTTTTTTGCAGGGTTGTAATCTTTAAAAATTGTGTCATAACCATAAGCATAGCGTGTCTTCTGGCTTAAATCCAATGAACCGTTAAAAATGCTGTTTTTTAAATATTTCTTCCCGAAGAGAGATACATCGTTGTCCATATAACCGGCAAAAGCTTTTTTATTATTCTGAAGTTTTACATTGCCGTTTGTTGAAAAATGCCTGGCATCTATCCCTATCGCTCCTTTCTTTGAACGCTCATTAGTAATGCTGATTTCTGCCAAAGGTGTCAGGTAGTTTCCAATCCCGATGTTAACATAACTTTTGTATAGTTTCGGAAGCGGATCGGGTAAAAGGGATGCAGGTTTAATAGGACTTACTGTATATGTAGGCACAAATGGTTCAGGCTGGATATCATATTTAAAAACCGGTTTAACTGTCACAGAGTCGTTCATGTCAGGTAGGAAGCTCTTCTTTGCAACATCCTGAAGTGAAGGTTTATANNGTGATTATTGTCTTTTTCATCATTGTTCTGAATTTCATTTTGCACTATTTCCTGCCAACTACAGAAGTATCTGTACCTATCTTTAAAGAATCAGTGGAAACCTGATTCCCTGAATTTAATGAGTCGAGTTTTGCCTTAACTTCATCGAGAATGCCATCAGAATCGACAGGATAACTATCTTTCAATCCACGAAGTGTGGCTACAGCCTGAAGTGAGTCACCTTTTTTTATGCTGATATCAGCAAGAAGAAGAAACATTCTGGCCATCCAGAACTGATGAGGTGTATTTTTGTCTATGAACTCATTAATGACCTTTTCAGCTTCAGCAGTCTGCCCCTTTTTGTTGAGTATTTCGGCTACTCTGTAATTCGACTCAGCTCCTTCGGCGCTGGTAACCTCCGATGAAATCTTTCTGAAATCCTTTAATGCATCATCATATTCATTCTGACTGTAATGGGCTTTCCCGCTCATAAATGTAGATTCACGCAACAGTTCTTCCGGAATATTAATCGCTTTGGAAATTTTGGTTGCTACTAAAATGGTTTTTTGAGCATCTCCTATCTGGTAAGCTGATCTCAGCTGACCTTTCAATGCAATAACCTTATTTTCAGGTGTCCCTGATACATTCTCGAGCTCCTCATAANNACTATAAAATCATTATTAGGAACTTGAATTACATCGATATAATATTTCAGTGCTTCCTCTTTATTACCATTCATATTTGCACAATCAGCAAGGTAGTATTCAGCATTAATTCTGAAGCTTCCATTTTGAAATTCATCAAGGTAGTTTCTGAATATCTCTGAAGCTTTTCCGCAATTGCCAGATATGTATAGTTTTTCACCGGAACCATATAAAAGAGAATCTTTTTCTGCCAGATTAACATCACCATACCCTGCAAGTGTCTTTATGTAAGCAAAATATGTTTCCACATCATTCATTTCCACATAAGTGTTCTTAAGACCTGTCAACGCATACCTGGCTTCAGGAGTTGATTTATAGTTTTCAATTACTTTCTTAAACTGGGTCAGAGCTCCCTGATTATCACCTGTATCGAAGTATAATAATCCAAGCTGAACAATTGCCCTGGGCACGTATGGACTTTTCGGATAAGAGTTGATGACAAGATTAAAGTCAGCTTCACCTTTCTTCATATCTTTGATCATCAGATTTGCACGGCCTCTTTCAAACACAGCTCCGGCAACATACGACGATACCGGATACTTTAAGATTAGTGAAGTAAGCACCGATATTTTTCCTTTCTGATCATTTATAAGTCCCAGAACAAAACCTTTCTGATTTAAAGCATAATCAACATCGGTTTTCCCCCAATCTATAACCTTGTCATAGTAACTTATAGCAAGCTGATAATTTGTCGTAATATAGTAACAGTCAGCAATCCTGCTTTGTGCATCAGCAACTATTTCGGGCCTGGCAGTATTGGTTTCCGATTCGAATGTTTTGAAATTGGTAAGTGCATTTGTGTAGTCTTTAGAATTATAGAATGCATAACCGAGATTATATCTGACAAGATTATATTCTGAAAGTGACATTGAACCGGGTATTCCCATAAATTCTTCATAGGCGCCAATTGCCTTATCGTACTGGCCAAGTCTGTACAAGGCTTCGCCCTTCCAGTATATTGCCCTGGACCGTATAGAACGGTTGTATTTCTCATATTTAAGAGACTTATCAAACATGTCAATTGAGGCTTCAATCTCTATATTTTTGAAAAGTTCCAGACCCCTGAAGAAAGCAACACGCTGATATGCCTCTTCAGTCCGGCTGTCCTTATTCCTTATTTTATCCAGGGAAGCAAGTGCAGCTTTATAGTTTTTCATCTGCATATAAGTTGCCACGAGGTAGTCATAAACCTCTTCAATTTTATCAGAACCCGGATAAAGGTCGATGTACTTCTGGAATGCTCCGATGGCTTCTCCAAAGGGTGAATTGGAAGTTTCAAAAGTCAGCTTGGCATAATTGAAAAGAGATTCTTCCCTAATTTTGTTATCAAAACTTAGTTGGGATGCCTGTCCGAAAGCAAACTGGGCCC
>PMEC01000127.1:2405-4311 GCA_003155705.1 Bacteroidales bacterium | reverse complement strand
CAGGGCGGTATAAGCGGCACTGTGACAGATGTAAGAATGGTAATGAAAAAAGCTGTTGAATGCCTTGCGTCCGGGATAATTGTCTGCCATAACCATCCTTCAGGGAATCTGAATCCCAGTGAATCAGATACCAGAATAACACAGAAGATCAAAGAAGCAGGAAATATAATGGATATTCAGCTCCTTGATCACCTTATCATTTCTGAGAAAGACTACTATAGCTTTGCGGATAACGGATTACTTTAGAAGAATCCGTGCATGACTTTAACAACGATTCAATAGTCTGATTCATGACCGGATGAACTACTTCAGATCCTATCTCGCATAGGGGAACAAGCACAAATTTACGTTCATGCATCCTCGGATGGGGTATTATAAGTGCAGCTTCATTAACTATCTCATTGTCGTATAAGAGAATATCGATGTCTATTTCCCTGGATGAAAGTTGATCCTCACATCTTATCCTGCCCATTTCTGACTCAATCATCAGGATTCTTCCCAAAAGGCCTGATGGGTTCAGGTTTGTTTCAACACAAATTGCCATATTCAGAAAATCATTTTCACTCTTAAAGCCCCATGGCTCCGTTTGATAAACTGAAGAAGCGGCGACAATTTTTCCAATCGATGTTTCAATCCGGATTTTTGCTTCATCAAGATTTTTTGCCCTGTCACCCAGATTTGAACCTAAACCAAGAAAGACTTTCTTCATTATCGGAATATTATAATTCAAAAGTATTAATTCCAATAATACCAATTATGTTCATTTTGTTTTTTATATTTAAACCAATAATAATCAGACAAAACATATTATCATGAAAAACTTCTTGCTTTATACACTGGCAACTATCACGGGAATAATCATTGCTTCAATCCTGTTATTTATAGTAACAATTACCAGTCTTGGCGTAATTGTTGCTTCGGGAAATAAACCTGTTACGCTAAGCAACAATACAATTCTTATCCTTAAAGCAGGTGTTCCGATACCGGATAAAGGAAATCCGAATCCATGGTCAGGTTTTGACTTTACAAATATGTCATTTACACCCACTGCCGGATTAAATGATATTTTGCATAATATTAAAAAAGCCGCTGTTGATAAAAAAATTTCAGGGATCCTTATAGAAAACGGCCTATTCTCCTCCGGCTGGGCAACAACAGAAGAGTTAAGGAATGCTCTCACAAAATTCAGGGAGAGCGGAAAGTTTGTAATCTCCTACTCTGATTATGTGCTCACTCAGGAAGCATATTATCTTTCGACTGCAGCGGATAAAATATATCTGAATCCGGGAGCGATGATCGACTTTAAGGGGCTTAGCGGAGAAGTTATGTTTTATAAGAAAGCTCTTGATAAAATCGGAGTCGATGTTCAGGTTGTAAGACATGGAAAATTCAAAGGTGCAGTTGAACCATTCATTCTCGATGAGATGAGCAAAGAGAACAAGGAACAGATAAAAGATTATGTCGGTTCGATCTGGAAACAGGTTGTTTCTGATATTTCAGAATCCAGAAAAATCCCTGTAGATCAGGTTAACAAGCTTGCTGATAATCTTGTAGCGAATAATACCAAAGATGCTCTCCAGAATAAACTTATTGACGGAATTATGTACCGTGACGCCCTGATTGATACACTTAAGTCGCTTTCCGGAATCAGTAAGAAGAAAGATCTTAATTATATCTCAATGTCAAAATATAATAAGATTCCTGATCCAAACAGGGTCTTCTCATCAGAAAATAAGATCGCTGTTATCTATGCTGAAGGAACAATAGTCATGGGAAAAGGTAATGAGAAAAATATAGGGGGAAATTATTATGCAGAAATTGTCAGGGATCAAAGACTGGATTCAAATATTAAGGCGATAGTTCTCAGGGTCAATTCACCTGGCGGAAGTGCTACAGCATCAGATAT
>PMEC01000127.1:0-2399 GCA_003155705.1 Bacteroidales bacterium | reverse complement strand
GGTTCGATTGGAGTTTTTGGCATGATACCAAATTTAGGTAAGCTTTTTAAAGACAAACTGGGGATCACAACCGAAACTGTCAACACCAACAGCAATTCAGATTTTCCGTCTGTCTTCAGACCAATGAACAGTCTGGAACAAAAGGTTATGCAAAAAAACATAGAGAGTATTTACAGTGATTTTGTTTCGAAGGTTTCCGAGGGCCGGAAAATGAGAACAGGCTCTGTCGATAGCATAGGCCAGGGAAGAGTATGGAGTGGAAAAAGGGCTAAGGAGTTAGGCCTCATCGATGAAATGGGCGGTCTTGAAGATGCAGTAAAAGGCGCTGCAGAACTTGCAAAAATCGATAAGTATTCTATCAGGGAATTCCCTGTAATTGAAGATCCATATTCAAAAATAATATCTGGTCTTACAGGTGAAATAAAAATGGGAATACTTGAAAAAGAGTTTGGAGAATATGCCAGATATTATTCAGAGATCAGGGAGCTTGCAGCATTATCCGGTATCCAGGCCAGACTCCCCTATTTCATTGAGATACATTGAAAATGGATGGTGATAAAAATATATTGCTCTATCCGTTTTCGCTTATTTACTCTGTTGTAACAGACCTCCGTAATTTTATGTACGACACAGGTATTCTGCCTCATCATGAGTTCAGGTTGCCTGTAATCTGCGTTGGAAATATTACTGTCGGGGGAACCGGAAAAACGCCTCATACTGAATATCTGATAGGTTTGCTGAGGAAGAACTTCCGGGTCGCAACATTAAGCAGGGGCTACAAAAGAAAGAGTTCTGGTTTCAGAATAGTTTCTTCATCACTTGGAGTCAGTGAAGTTGGTGATGAGCCTATGCAGATGCACAATAAATATCCTGATATACCTATAGCTGTCGACCGTGACAGAGTTAATGGTGTTAAATCAATTTTAAATAAATATCCTGATACTGAGGTTATTATACTTGATGATGGATTCCAGCACAGGAGAATTAAACCAGGATTTTCAATCTTACTTACAGATTTCAACAGGCTTATGATTAATGACTATCTCATGCCCTACGGAAGGTTGCGTGAACGAGCCAGCAATATGAACAGGGCTGATGTGATACTAATTACAAAATCATCTGAAAAAATATCACCTATTCAACGCAGAATCATTGTGAAAGAGATAAACAAAGCAGCTTACCAGAATCTCTATTTCACTGCAATTGAATATAAAGATCCAATACCGGTATTCCCACAACCTGCTGCTCATAAATTATCATTTTCCGGAAAGAAAAGAGAGGGAGCCGGGATTGTGCTTTTGACCGGAATTGCAAATCCTCTTCTGTTAAAAGAATATGTGGCCGGTAATTTTGAAGAAATCATTCACCTCTCCTTTCCCGATCATCATAAATTTACTGATAAGGATATCGCCAAAGTATCGGGGGCATTTCTTAATCTGAATTCGGTGGAAAAGTTCTTAATTACAACTGAAAAAGACGCTGTCAGGTTGAGGGAATTTACTAATATTGCAGAACTAATACGATCTTCAGCTTATTATATTCCTGTTGGAATAAAATTTTTAAATGACGATAAAGATGAATTTGATAATCTGATAATTGATTATGTTAGAAAAAATAAACGAAACAATAGAATTTCTGAAAGCCAAAGGCTTCACTAATCCGGATGCAGGTATTATACTTGGTACGGGCCTCGGGGGGCTGACTTCAAAGATTGAGAATTATATTGAAGTTGATTATCGTGATATTCCGAATTTTCCGGTCCCGACTGTTGCAGGACACGAAGGAAAACTTATCTTCGGAGATTTCGGCAAGAGAAAAATTGTTGCAATGAAGGGCAGGTTTCATTTTTATGAAGGCTATGGCTTTGAGCAAGTTACTTTCCCTGTAAGAGTTCTGAAATATCTTGGTATCCAGTGCCTTTTCCTCAGTAATGCGGCAGGTGGCGTCAACCCGGAATACCGGATCGGCGACATAATGATAATTACTGATCATATTCATCTTTTACCAAATCCGCTTATCGGGCCAAATGATGAACGCATCGGTCCCCGCTTCCCGGATATGGGTGAAGCGTATGATAAATACCTGATTAAAAAGGCTCTTCTGATTGCTGAATCGAGACAGATCAGGGTCCATAAAGGGGTCTATCTTGCAACAACCGGACCTACTTTTGAAACCCCGGCTGAATATAAATATTTCAGAATTGTCGGTGCAGATGCCGTCGGTATGTCCACGACTCCGGAGGTAATTACTGCAAGGCACATGGGACTTCCTTGTTTCGCTGTAAGTATTATCACAGACCTGGGAGTTGAAGGAAAAATTGAATATACAACACATGAATCTGTCCAGAAGGAGGCTGCTAAGACTGAAGCAAGGATGACGGCTATTATGACGGAGCTTAT
>PMEC01000025.1 GCA_003155705.1 Bacteroidales bacterium | reverse complement strand
CCGAACTTTTTTATTATGCGAAGTAGTTTTTAAAAAATTCTATTAATCAATCACTTATATCTATTAAGGCATCACTTTGTTAGCATAATATTTTCCTTTGTAACCTGGGTATAAGCCCTATTAACAGGTTACACTAAAAATAATTATTATGCAAAACAATTTCGATTACAAAGAAATTACCTCAAAGGCATACAATTACCTTAAGGAGGAATTCTCTTACAAGTATGTTACTCTTCGCCATTATCGGAGCAGATGGCTTCCTGTCATGGAGTATATGGAAAAAAACAGCCTAACATTCATCAGCCCTGCAGTGTGTAATGACTTTTTACTCGAGTTTTATAAAGGCCGAACTCATGGAGAATTGACTGATGAAGAAAAACTCATTGAAAAGTCTGTTTTGGTACTATCCGAGTATATAGCGACCGGNNGCGGTAGAACGAAAATATAAGGTCAGATATTTGGACGGTTTAATTGGTCTTATGATGAAGGATTTTCTCACTTTTAAGCGATCATGTCGTTTAAGGGAAATAACTCTTGATAAGATAGAAAGCCACATGAGTAATTTTAATTTCTGGCTCTCTTCTAATCGCATTTTCAGTATTAATGATATCAAGCACCATCACATTATCACCTTTATTAAAAGCCTTGATCCCCATAAAAAATCTCTTATCCACGATACCTTAATGGATTTACGCGGGTTTTTCAAATTTCTTTATGAAAAGGGAATCATTTCCACCAACATATCGGCTTTCATTCCAAAAGATAATTATCATAAGCAGGCAAAATTACCTTCATATTATACCGAAGAAGAAATTGAAAAGCTGTTGAAATCGGTTGAAAGAGGAAATATTGTAGGAAAGAGGGACTACGCCATATTAGTACTCGCCGCATATCTAGGGTTAAGGGCATCCGATATCGCACGTCTTCGATTCGAGAATTTACACTGGGATCAGAACACGATCATTCTCAGGCAATATAAGACGGGTAAAAATATATCACTTCCTTTATTACCAGTGGTTGGAAACGCACTCCTAGATTATATCCAATACGGGAGGCCCAAGTCTGATGAACAGTATATCTTTTTGCTTATAATATCCCCATTCCTTCATGTTCGTCCACAAACCATTGCTGGCCTGATAAATCGCAGATTTTCCTATGCTGGATTTAAATCAACTAACAGGAGGCATNNCTGTGATAAGCGAAGTTCTTGGCCATAAAAACACAACCTCGACCAGGCATTACATACGGATAGATACAGAATCCCTTGGCCAATGCGCTCTGGAGGTGCCTCTAGTTAACCTGCACTTTTATAACCAGGAAGGAGGTATACTATGGTCATGAGCAGCAAATCATGCTGGAGTGTCTTCTCTCCACACATAAGCGACTTTATCGGTTTGAAAAGGAGCCTCGGTTACAAATATAAAGAAGAGGAAAGGCTTCTTTATAGATTTGATCAGTTTTTACTGAATCAGGGTCATACAAGCATTGGATTAAACAAAGTGATATGTGATAAATGGGCCAATAGACTCCATAATGAGGCTGAACTTACCATATATAGTAAAGTTAAGGTGGTAAAACAGCTGGCAGAATACCTGCGTGAACAAGGCATAAAAACCTATGTTCCCCAACTACCCAAATATTCAGCCAACACATTTATTCCCTATATCTATTCCCATGAAGAGATAAACAAGATATTCCGGGCCTGCGACAGTCTGACGATGAAATGCAGGAACGTTTATTCCTCTCTTTTAATCATGCCATGCCTGCTACGGTTGCTTTACGGGACAGGTATTCGTATCAGTGAGGCTTTGTCTTTAAAGAATAAGGATATAAATATTAGTGGAAGATATCTGACCTTAAAGGATACAAAAAACGGGAAAGACAGGTTGGTATCCATGTCGGGCTCGCTTGCCGAAGTTTGCAAAGACTATTTGGAATATCGGAATAAACTTCTTGTAAGCGGCTTGAAACGTGAAAATGGTCCATTCTTGGTTACATTAAATGGGGGAGCTTGTAAACATGGTTCTGTACATCGCTGGTTCCGCAAGGTTCTTGAAATGGCGGGAATCCCTTTTACTGGTAACAGAAAAGGACCCAGGATCCATGATATCCGACACACCTTCGCTTGANNGGGTGGATCTCTATTGCTCATGGCCCTACCTTTCGACATATCTTGGGCATCAGTCACTGGAATCAACCGAGCAATATATAAGGCTGACCTCACAAATGTATCCTGAACTGCTGAAAGATACCGACGGGTTGTATGTAGATGTTCTCCCGGCTATACCGGCCAAAACCACATGACTGCCATGAAACAAGCAACCGACTTTGCCCGGCTTCTATCCGGCTTCCTAAACAGCTACTTACCCAATGAAAAAGGGGTAAGTGCGAATACGATAAAATCATACAGCTATACGTTTATCCTCTTCATCAAATATATGCATGAGAACTGGAACGTAGCTGTTACAAGGCTGTCATTCAGTCATCTTAAAAAGGATTTGGTTGTGGGGTTCCTTGATTGGCTTCAGAAAGAAAGGGGCTGTGGTGAGGCTACCCGAAATCAGCGATTAGCAGCCATATCTTCCTTCATTAAATATGCTGAATATATGAACCCAGACCATTTATTTGACTGCCATCAAATACTATCCATTCCTGCTAAAAAAACAGAAAGTAAGGTTCTTAATTATCTGAATATTGATGGTATGAAACTCTTGTTGCAACAACCCGAGACTCAAAAAATCAAGGGGCTTCGGAATCTTACCTTATTGTCGTTGATGTACGAAAGTGCCGCAAGGGTTCAGGAAATTATTGATCTGACACCAGCTTCCCTATTCATCACAAACAAACCATATAGGGTTATACTACATGGGAAGGGCAACAAATACAGGACAATACCTCTTCCCGATAAGCAGGTAGAACTCCTCAGACAATACATGACCCAAAGTGGTCTATTAGCCAAGGAAAATGTGCAAAAACCCCTGTTCCCAAATTATCAGGGGCAGAGAATGACACGTAACGGGGTTAATAATATACTGGTTAAATATGTTAAGATGGCAAAAGAGAAAAGCCCCTCTTTGGTTCCTGATCACTTGAGTTGCCATGACATAAGGCATACCAAGGCTATGCATTTATTGGAATCAAAGGTTGAATTAATACACATTAGAGACTTTTTGGGACACAAATCGGTAGTGACTACAGAGATATACGCTCGGATGAACCCTAAATTTACTTTTGAAGCGGTGAAGAATGCGTATAAAAATATAACTGCGGATAATATACCAGTCTGGAAGGGAAATAATGAAATAATGGCAATGCTGAAGAACCTTGCTAAATGAGATAAAATATTATGCGAAGTATATAGTGGAATTAGGACAACTAAGTTGATGGTTCACAGCATATACCATTATATTACTTCGCATAATAAAAAAGTTCGG
>PMEC01000007.1 GCA_003155705.1 Bacteroidales bacterium | reverse complement strand
ATTCGACTTTCATTTCCTTTATCATGGTAGCGGCACCTCCGGTATATTCTATACCGAAACCTCCTGATTTACCAGGTACAATGTCAGCTTCCATACTAACATTAGTCAAGACTTCAGGCCTGTCGGGCACTTTATAGTACTCTCCCGGTGAATCTGCAAATGCAATGATCTTGTTGCCCTTTACTTCAACTGTAATATTGCAGGATGGTCTGTAACAGCTTGTTGAAACAGGCTTACTGATTTCAGTTGCTTTCCCGTTTTCATATTTCACAAACATGCAATCCACTGCATCATGATATTTTGTTGTCCTGATGAATCGCAGAGCATAACCGGTCATGGCTTTAGTGTCGAACTTGATAAGGACATCCATATAAAGGTGTGCAACACTGAATCCCTGTCCTGCCGTTTTGCTCGGAACCACAGTCATTGAGAGCTTCATGTCACCGAACTCTTTCCCGACAGGAGTATAAAGCAATCTTGCATTTCTTCCTTGCAAGAGTCCCATCTGACCTGCAGCCCCATCAGTACCTTCGCCATAATACCATGCATCACTTTGCCCTCCGCCACTTGATATGCGGTTATTTGCCGGCGAATCGATGGTGCTGAAGGTCCAGAACCCGGGAATGACCTCAGGTTGATTCTTTGCAGGAACATTCAGGAAGTTAGTATGAAGTACATTTTTATTCGCCTTGATATCATCAGCAGTGACAGGCTCTTTTGTCACAGATGAAACCGGAGTGCCTGCATCGCANNTGACTGATCTGCAAACCTCATATCCAGCTTATAATTTACAGTGAGTTTCCCGTTATTACCTTTCTGGATCTTTGGAAGTGAAATAAATTTCGGAGGTTCAAGTTTTGTGGGAGCAACGCTAATAATACTTGCTGCCTGTAATCCTGAAGGTGTGGCGGCGTTAATAATGACCTCAGTCGTTTCATCATTTGTATTTGTTGGAATTACCATGCATGTTGACCCATCCTCAGAGATTTTCAGTTCTACGAGAGATTCAGATTCCGGGGAAACGCTCCATTTTATGGATTCTCCACTTAACTCGCAATCGCTAAACCGAAGCACTTTTGCAGTCAGTTTTATATCATTTTTTTTAGACTCGATGAAACCTCTTGAAGGAAAGACGAGAAGCTGAACCGGGATCATCTTATATGATTTACCACTCTTCTTTTCAGCTGACAGGAGAGTATCCTTTATTCCCATTGGATCCCAGTCGTCATTTCCACGAAGAAGATTGTAAGTATTGTAAACTACTTTTCCATTATAAGTAAAACGATAAGCATCAAGAAGCGGCTTATTTGTCATATCGATTGTCGAGGCCGGATTTTTTGTTCCAATGAAGACCTGTTTTCCGTTAAGTATTACATTGTATTGATAATTACGCATATCACCTGTTATAATTTCTCTCCAGCCCAGGTAGGTTAAATTTTCAGATTTAATGCGGGTATCAACAACAGCAACCTGACCGCCACCCTTTGTGAAATACTGATCTCCGCGCGTAAATGATGTGATATCGCAGTTCAGGAGTACTGCGCCTGTTCCTGTTGTTGCATAAAAAGGCTTGGAGCTGTAAAAATCAAGGGTGCTGTTGAGATATATACCTGTTGCGCAGAGGGCATCGTCGGTGGATTCGAAATGACACCGGTCGAACAATACGCGCTTCCCTCCGACAAATGGCATAAGGTTAAGTCTGCTTATGAACTTTGTATTACGGGCAACGATCTTATCACCATTGCAGAAAATAAGCTGTGCCTGGACAATTGCAGATGCCCTTTTTTTCCTGCCAAGTTCAGGCTTCAGCGGATATACCAGGTCGACATTACAGTAGTTTCCGAATGTGATATTTTCAGAGCTTGTCCCATCTCCTGAGAATCTGAACATCGTAAAGTTACCCTGGGAACCGATGGTTTGGCCTCTGCTGCAGGCAAGTACAACATTATCGGCATTATCAGATAAGCCATAAAATCTCAGCCATTCGCAATTAATGATCAATCCGTANNCCATTTGTCAGATGTTCAGCTGCCTTGTTTACACTGTTAAAAACGTAAGGATACTTCGCTGCTACCTCATCTGAAAATTGTCCGTCAATAAAGAATGCTTTGGGGCCAAGCTTAATAGTTTCTCCATGATAAACTATATAACTGGCTCCAAAAACTATTGGATTCCTGGTATCAAGCGACTTGTAACCGGTAATTTGTTGTGCTGAACAAACCAGCAATATCCACAGCAACAGGCTGGTCAGAATAGTTTTTTTCATCTTGCGGTTTTGTTACTATTACCGGATCATTGTTTTATAAGCTTCCATTTCTCCCCAACGTCGGCTCAGGTCAGAAAGATAATACCATACATATCCTCCGTTTGTACTTGCTTTTTCAACCATAAAACGGGTAGCTTTCAGCATTGCCTGTTCTGCATCCTGTAAGACTTGTTTGCTTTGCGAAATTGCCTGCTGACTTAAAATACAAGTCAGTAATGTAATTAATGAGGTTATCTTCATGAAATACATATAGTTATGTTTTAGTTATTGTTCTTCTAAGGGGTTCTGTCCCGATTTTGTTCTAAAGTATTTTTTAGTATCAAAACTTCATAAACTCTTCAGTTGTCAGGGCTTTCCCTGTGATCCTGACCTTAAATATTGATCCTTTGAACCAGGAAGTAACATTCTGTCTTACTCCAATTGATGTTTTACCTGTGATCAAAGGAGTGAAATCAATATCACCTTCGTTCTCTTTTTTACCGTTTATATATGTTGTTAATTTATTTTTATCAAGGACGCAGGCAATGTGATACCATTTGTCTGACAGATGAAGTTTCCCGGGATCTATTAAAGTACATTGGTTAGCTCCGGATTTAATATAGGCATCCAGATACCAGTCAGCTTTTACCGATCTCAATTCAAGAAGAAGCCTGTTTCCCTGAACTTCTCCGAAATGAAGATAGCGCTGTTCAAAATTGCCCCCGCTTTGCGGCTGGAAGATTATTTCTACGGTAAAATTTCTCAGTTTAGCAAGAGGCATGGAATCAAGAAAAATCCCGTCTTCAGATCCATTAAATGAAAGTGCTTTGCCATACTTGCACCCTGTAACTTCAGGTTTCCCATCGACCTTTATTAAACCTTTCATAATCTCAGCGATATTTGCCATGGGCCATTCTGCGAGTATCAGTTCAGCTATTGAATCAATCTTTTGTGCAGTGCACGGAAGAGATGAAAAATTTGCTATTATAATGCTGATGATTATGAAAATAAAAGTTCTCTTCATCTTAATATGGATAATGTCAATACCAATATAAGCAAAAAAGACTCTGAACTTCTTTTTTTACTGTTAAAAAGGGTTAACTGAAAAATGAGGCCGTTTCACTTCTGAAACAGCCTCATTAAATTATTCAAATATTAAACAATAATGGATTATTGTTGAGCGAATCCATATCCGTTAGTGATCAAACCATTTGATTTTGAAATGGTTGTTGATGACAGAGGAAGCAGGTAGCGTGGCGGAACACCTGTTGAGGCATAAGCATCTGTATATCCTTTAAAAATACTGGTTGTATATTGACCTGCATTAGTTACAATATCGACCCCCCAGTTTGTTTTGACATAACCTGCGGTTACCAGTGCTGCTGCTTGTGCACCAGCAGGATCAATATATGTGAAAAGTCCCTGTATAGCCAGGTTACGGGTTCCTGCAGTAGGCAAATAACCCTGTGCAGCAGGCCATATATCACAATTTCCGCGCCAGCTGGGGTACCGGATTGGATAGGTTGCATCAGTAGGGAGAACAGCGCATTGCGTAGTAAGCATTTTAGTCATCCCATATGCAACATCACCTACATTGACTTTTTTAACATATATATATTTTGATATTTGGTTACCGTTAGCGAATGTGTAGAAGCCACTGGTATTTAATGCATTGACCATTGCAGTTTGAATGTTACGCCTTTCTACTACCTTGGCAGGCATTTTCCCGGTACGGATCAAGTCATATCGCTCCAGCCCTTCTCCGCAAAATTCAAGTCTGCGTTCTTCCTGAATGCCATCTTTAAGGGCATCACCGGTTAATGCACCAATATAATTTGCAACAAGTGTTGTCTGGTCAGCTGCAGTGAAAGCACGGCTTCTTACTTTTGTCAATTCAAGCTTGGCAGATGCTTCATCACCCAACTCAGCATATACTTCAGCAAGCATCAGGACTACATCAGCCATTCGCATCTGTGGCCAGTTGATTCCAGACATACGTTGTGCAGTATAATATGGAGATGGCATGCGGCTTTCGTCCCATTTATTACTTGGCAAACCGCCGGTATTTTTTGAACCGGGAACAAAAGTGATCATTACCTCAGCACATGCGCCTGAATTAGCTGTAACGGTCGCAGTCACGTCACGTCGTAAATCTGTCGGTGCATAATTTCCATAATAGAAAGAAGCTTGTACACGGCTCTGACCATAACTTTTACAAGGATAGGCATTTGAGCTACCTCCGTTAGAAGGACGTCCGAATGCATATGGATGTTCACTATTACCATTTCCCTGGGTACAACCCACTTCATACAATGATTCTGTACTCACAGTCAGATTCATATTCAACTGGAAATTGTACTGGTAGGGATTAGTGTAACCGGCACCCCGGGGGTCAGTAATAATAAGCTTAGCTGTTCCTGAATTATCCTCGCAAGCTTTCAGATATGTCTGGGCAGTCTGATAATATTTTTTGTAATCTGTTCGTCGAACATATTTGGCGTTCCACATCACAGTACCTATTTGATCAAATGTAACTGCGCCATAATCGAAGTCTGTACGGCGCAAACCGTATCCACCTGCAAATAATGCCATTCTGCCAATTAAACCCTGGCAAAAAGTACGGGAAAACCGTTCAGCAGTGATGCCACCTTCACCCAGACGATACATTAATGGTTCAACTTTTTCCAGGTTAGCAAGTTCGCCATCATAAATCACATCGCGCGAAGTCAATCTGGCGCTGTCAGTCTGGGCAGTTGTAGTAATGGATTTCGTAAAATAGGGAACATCACCAAAGTATCTGACAAGGTTATGGTAAGAGTAGGCACGAAAAATCGCAGCTTCTCCATAGAGTTGAGTCCAGCTGTTGGTAGTACCTGCAGCAACTGCGGCTTGATAATCAGCCTTCAGGGCTATTGCTTCCATAATCAAATTAGCCCTGTTCGCAACCTTGTAAAGATCACCCCATGCACTAACAGCATCAGCAAAATCGATAGTCAGTTCAGTGGCATATAGATTCTCCGGAACATGACGTGTTTGAGCATCATAAGTTTCAGGATGACATTCGATATCAGAGCCTACAACGTCAAGATCATAGAACAAACCACTGGCAGCAGTCCTCCAGATTTCGTAACATCCCACCATCACCTTATAGGCTTCATTTGGAGACAAGAACACAAAGTCCTGGTCAACATTGGAAGGTGATGACACATCAAGGAAAGATTTTTTGCACTCGGTACTTAATAGTACCAGTGCACCTAGTATGATATATAATAACTTTTTCATATCAAATAAATTGTTATAGATTAAAACTCAACATTTACGCCTATTGTATATGACCGGGCACGCGGATATGAACCCCAGTCAAGTCCGATTGTCGGATACTGAGCGCTATTCAGACTTGTGTTGGTGTTCACTTCAGGATCCAGCCCGGGATAATTGGTGAAAATCAAGGCATTATAAATTGAGCCATATATACGTAACTTGTTGATTTTAACTTTAGCTGTCAGAGTTTTTGGCAGAGTGTAGCCTAAAGTCACTGTATTAAGCCTTAAATATGATCCGTCCTGAATACCAAGAGTTGAACAGATCGGGTTTTCATGGTAAGGCAGGAATGTTGTGG
>PMEC01000246.1:1978-3948 GCA_003155705.1 Bacteroidales bacterium | reverse complement strand
CAATAGATCCCGAATCATAAGTGATTGATAGAAGATCAAACAGGAAAGAATTCCATGCATTTGTCTCTTTTCTGATCACTTCAAGCAAGACCTCATCATTATTTTTTGCAAGAGATAACTGTGCTGAAATATTCCAGGTTAACATTCCTATGGTATCCGAGATCAGTTGATTCAGTTTATCTTTCTCTTCATTTTCCGCTTTGTAGCCGGAGTCAATCAGACATTTCAGCGCAACCTCTTTCAGAACTCTGGAATTTGACCATAACCGGGCAAACATAAAATTTGTGCTTTCTTTTGTCACGGATTTGTGCAGTAGATGCAGGATTGCGATGCTGGTATTTAAATTTCCGGAAGAACTGATATAGTATCGCTGCAATTCCTCTGAAGCATCCGTCCCAAAACTGCCAATCACCATTATTGCATCTGCCTCAAGTCCTGAAATATTAAGGCAATCGCAAGCCTCGGACAGCATGTCTTTCAGTTTGAATTTTCCAACCATATAAAGACCATGTCGTTTTGATTCGATATTATTGTCACGGAGAAGCCTGAGTATTTCAGTTGTCTGAGGTAATCTCTCCCCTGCGATAATCTTTCGTGCATTTATTATTCTTTCATCTTCAGAGGGGATCTTTAGAAAATTATCGAGTTTCCTGTAATCACCTTTTGTAATTTCCATCTGGTCAATAATCTCGGCAGATTTATGTCTTAACGCTTCATCAACATCGGGTCTCCCTATTATCTTTTTTAACGCCGGAAGGAGGTTCAAATCCTGCTTATTCCCGGCATGGGATACTAGATTATCCAGAAACCATTTGTTCTCAGTATTTTCAACAGAAGAATGGTCACCATTAATAATATTATAATATTCTGCTTTGAATAGCATAAATCCGGCAGCCTTATTTTTCAGATTTCTGAATGATCTTGAGTTAAATGGCGCAGTACTGTCAGAAATTACGCCTTCGAGTGATTTTCTGATTGATTTTCTATATTCAACGTATAATCTGAGTGCAAGAAAAATCCATACTATGATCAGCCCGAAGAGAACATACGAAAAATGAATTAGCTTAATAAATGAAATAGCTCCCAGTCCAGCCAGCAAAAGACCCGAAGAGAGCGCTGCAATTTCATTTATTGTCCCATCAATTCCGGATTGAACTTCGTACCTTATTTTTTCATCAACAGTCTGATAAATAACTTTAAATGAAGGAGATTCAATTGAATCTTTAAGTGATTTTGAGATCAGACGGCTCAATGCCATCAGTAGGAAAAATATCAGGAACCCGGAAGGGGCTTGTGGGGTAAATCCCATTGATGTGCCTACGATAACTGCAATGGCTGTAAATCCTGCAATCAGGAAAGGGGATAATGCAAGGCATGTTTTGAGGCCATAATTTCTTATCAGATATGAAAAAAGAAGTAATTTAATAAGCAGAGTGAAGATCATCATGCTACCTGTGAAAAGACCAAGGAAACGTGCCATATCTGCTTCAGCAGGATACTGTTGGCGGGTGACTGCCATAAATGAATACTGAATGAAAAAGGCTGTCATAACAGAGAAGGCAATAAAAATACCCATAGTCCTGATATAAGTACTTTTCCTGAATATTGACAGACCAGGTTTTTTTTCACCCTTTTTTTCAGTATTCCCGGCAGCAAAAGTAAACCTGTTACCAATAAATACCTGAATGACGGCTGCAATTAATATACTTCCAGTGCTGATAATCAGAATATTGTGTGTCTTGAAATTNNAGGCCGAATAACCTTTTCCCCTGACGAAGGGAAAACAGCCTTCCGGTTGTCCCCCAGAATCCTAGCATTGCAAGAATATTGAGCGGACCAAGCATCACAAAAACCACGATGACAACCCACTTCGCAGGATTAAGCAATAAGGCTATCCAAAGAACCAATGTCAGTAATGTGACAAAAACAAGATTTGTTGTTGCAAAATTCTTAAAACGGATCCTGGCCTG
>PMEC01000246.1:0-1969 GCA_003155705.1 Bacteroidales bacterium | reverse complement strand
CTTATGTCAAAAGCGCCGTAAAATATTCCTAAAAAGACCGACTGGGTAAGAAGCATCGACACCATGGACTCTTCGCCATGCTCTACACCAAGAAGATGAAGCAATCTGCCTTTCATAGAAGGATAGTTATTACTTTAATTTTACACTAAATTAATATTTTATTATAAACCAAATGGCTAATTTATTATTTTTTTCTAAATGAAATGCGATTTTTAGAATAAAATATTTAGAAATTCGAAATATTTATGGCAGAATGATTTGATAATTACAGTTGGTGAAGCATAGTGAATTTATTTCCACTGGCTGGTCTTAATCTTATCGCTTAAAGACTTAATATCCAAATCTATACCATCAACAATAAATGATGCCTTAAGATAATATTTTTCTCTTTCTGTAATTTTATCTGAGATATATTGAAGAAGTTCTTTTTTATTTAAATTATTTATTAATGGTCTCTCGCCGGTCGATCTTTCTAACCTGTTCCTTAACTGGCCCGGAGTCATTTTAAGATATACCACCAGTCCCGTCTTTAACATGAAATCCATATTGCTGCCGTTACATGGAGTCCCTCCTCCGGTTGAAATTACAGTATCATCACCGGTTCTCAGATCGAGCAAAGTCTCTTTTTCAATCTGACGAAAATAAGATTCTCCTGACGAAGAAAAAATATCTTTAATTGACTGCCCTGCTTTTAGTTCAATCTGAGTATCAAGATCTAAGAAATGCCATCCGAGTGTCGATGCGAGTTTTTTCCCGACAGTTGATTTACCGCTTCCCATGAAACCAATTATATAGATTCTCCTGCCGGCACCCATTATAACTCAAGTTTCATCTGGGCAGGGTCGGAATGGATTCCCTGGGCAGGTGGCTCTTCCTCAGCTGGTTCTGATCTTTCAGGAGCTGCCTCTTTTTTAACCTTGGGCTCGATCTCATGAATATTATCAACCATATAACTCGTCAGTCTTTTGCCTTTTGCTTTGTAACTCTTAACACCAATGAATTCTGCCACTTCAATTATTTCGTTATCACGGCTTTTGTGTTTTCCGCCGAAGTGAATTTCAAACCTCGGATACTCGACTTCAGTAAGACTTATAAGCTTTGATTCAGGATATTCATTTATAAAACACTGTGGCTTTTCAGATTCTTCTATCATGAATCTCTTTACATAATAGAACTTTTGCTCGGCATCCCAGTAAACAACAGAATAAACTTTCCCTGGTCTGAATTTCTCAATTATCAGGATATTATCTTCAAAATGATTTGACAGATCAAACCCGGTATTCCTAAAAAAACCATTTTTTGTAATCACAATTATCTTATCGTCAGCGCTGAATTCTCCTAAAAACAGACCTCTGCCATCATCATTTAGTCTGAAAACGGCATCATCGAACCATATTTTTCTTCCTCCAAGGGTTGATAATCCTTTCTCTTTCAGAGCAATCTTCTGGACCGGATTCTTCGTAACAATATTACCCATCGAGGATTTACCTTTGATATTCAGTTGCCCAAAATCGAAGTCAAGTATAAGCTTCTTAAGTCTTGGCCTCGGTTTATGATGTATTTTTATTACCTCTGCCTCACCGTTAGGGTTTGCACTGAAATACATTATTCGTGAACCTGGTTTTCCTCTTGTAAGGTTATATTCCTTGTCGCGCGTGAGCCCGGTTATCGAACATCTTTTTGCCATTAGATGGCCATCTTTCCCATCCTGATAAATAATGTTATAAATAGTTCTTTCATCATTTTTCAGGAATACCTGTACATATAAGATATCATTCCCCACAAACACTTTATCGGCAACTTTCGTGATCATGTAAACCCCATCTTTCCGGATGATTATCACATCATCAATGTCAGAACAATCACAAACTAATTCATCTTTCTTAAGGCCTGTACCTACAAATCCCTCTTTGTAATTGACATAAAGTTTAGCATTATTGGCAACAACTTTCGTAGCTTCAATGGTATC